>NZ_JBJYKD010000006.1:0-124205 GCF_049310025.1 Thermorhabdus hydrogeniformans
TCTCATTACTCTTTTTAACTTCTATATTTAGTTTTCAAGGTCCATGTTTAACTGGAATTTGAATAAGTTTGATTTACTAAATATATTATACGAGGGGGTGTTACCTTGAGTATTTTTATGGAATTAACAATTAAAGTATAAAACT
This sequence comes from Thermorhabdus hydrogeniformans, assembly GCF_049310025.1. Lineage (NCBI taxonomy): Bacteria > Bacillati > Bacillota > Clostridia > Thermosediminibacterales > Tepidanaerobacteraceae > Thermorhabdus > Thermorhabdus hydrogeniformans. Next base: position 146 of record NZ_JBJYKD010000006.1, read on the forward strand.
GAAAAAATTTTTAAAAACTGTGCAAAAAGTGGAGGTATAAAATTTATGTCTTCGAGAAAAATGATGAAAATTTTGGTTTTGAGCATTATAGTTTCACTCGGCGTTAACTTATTAAGTGGATGTTCAAGTACAAAGGCAGGTAAAACTAATTTTCCCGAAAAGGCTATTGAAATAATTGTTCCATATGCTGCTGGCGGAGGTACCGATTCTGTAGCGAGAGCAATATCAGAGGCCGCAAAAGATACATTTCCAAAGCCGGTGGTCGTAGTAAACAAGACAGGTGGCGGCGGTGCGGTTGGAATGGCCGAAGGAGCTAAGGCAAAACCTGACGGCTATACCGTTACCATGGTGACAGTGGAGCTTGTAACATTACCCCCTATGGGTTTAGCTCCATTTACTTATAAAGACTTTAAACCAGTACTGCAGATAAACGCGGATCCAAGTGCTTTAACTGTAAGAGCTGATGCGCCATGGAACACCCTTGACGAATTTATTCAATATGCTAAGAATAACCCCGGTAAAATTCAAATAGGGAATTCAGGTTCGGGTGCCATCTGGCATTTGGCTGCTGCAGCAATCGAGCAGAAAACTGGTGTCAAGTTTAATCATGTGCCATTTGATGGGGCTGCACCGGCTGTTACCGCTTTGCTGGGTGGTCACATTGATGCGGTTACCGTAAGCCCTGCAGAGGTTTCGGCTCAAATTAAAGCAGGAAAATTAAAAATTCTGGCGGTTGCGTCTGAAAATAGAATAGAGCAGTTCCCTGATGTCAAAACTTTTAAGGAACAGGGTGTAGATGTGGTAGTAGGTACCTGGAGAGGGTTTGCGGTGCCGAAAGATACGCCTGATGAAATAGTAAAAATTTTGCAAGAAGGATTTAAAAAAGCCGCAGAAAAAGATTCTTTTAAAGAATTTATGAATAAAGCTGGCCTTGGTATAGAAGTAAAAACCGGCCAGGAATTTCTCGATAGAATTCAAAAAGACAGTGAACTTTTTGATAACTTGATTAAATCTTTAGGTTTAGCAAAAAAATAGGGAGTCATTCATGGCTCCCTTTAAAGATGGGTGGTTATATTTATGGGTGATTTAATTATTTCAGTTATTTTAATATTAATATCATTTTTTGCTTTTCTGCAGACAACCAGTTTTCCTGAGCTTAATGTAAATGACCCGGGGCCTGCCTTTTTTCCTAGAATATTGGTAGTTTTGCTTTTTACATTAGCTCTTTTTCTAATGGGAACCACATTGATTAAAAAAAGCGGTAAAGTCTTGAGTTTTAACGAAGCTACAAAAAAAGTTGGAATTTCGATTTTTATACTAATTATCTTTTACTTAGCCTTAGAAATGCTGGGTTTTATTATAGCCACACCTTTATTTTTACTTATCTTAATTAGGCTTTCAGGGGGTGGAAGGCTGGCTTTTGATGCTTTGATTTCGGTTGGATTTACTCTTATTATTTATATAGTTTTTCAAATACTATTAAAGGTTCCTTTACCATCATTAAATTTCTGATCTATGGAGGGTAAGTATGTTTGGCCAATTATTAGAGGGTTTTTTAAATGTAATGACCCCTAAAATTTTAAGCTTTTTAGTGTTAGGAGTTATAGGGGGGATAGCAATAGGGTCATTGCCAGGGCTAACAGCAACCATGGGTGTTGCACTTCTTTTACCTATCACTTTTGGAATGGATCCGGTTACCGGAATTTTACTTCTTTTGGGAATATATATTGGTGCTATTTATGGTGGTTCTGTATCCGCAATTTTGCTGAGGACTCCCGGCACCCCCGCTGCTGCTGCCACCGCACTTGACGGATTTGAATTGGCTAAAAGAGGAGAAGCAGGAAGAGCATTGGGCATTTCCACTATAGCTTCATTTGGGGGAGGAGTTATAAGTACAGTATTTTTGATTACGATAGCACCATTTCTTGCTAAAATGGCTTTAAAATTCAGTGCCCCCGAATATTTCGCCTTGGCTTTTTTCGGTTTAAGCATAATTTCTAGCATTTCGGGAAAATCACTGCTTAAAGGTTTGATTGTAGGAGTTTTAGGATTACTCGCATCAACCGTTGGAATGGACCCCATGACATCTCATCCCAGGTTTACTTTTGGAAATGTGAACCTTTTAAACGGTTTTTCTTTTATTCCGGTTATGATCGGGCTTTTTGGCCTTTCCCAGGCATTAACTAATATAGAAGAAAGCGTAAGCAATGTAAAGGTAGAGCAAAAAGTTATAAGGGTTTTGCCCACACCTTCTGATATTAAAAGGATTTTAGGCACCGTTATTCGTTCAGGTATTTTAGGAACCTTTATAGGAAGTATACCTGGAGCCGGAGCTGATATAGCAGCATTTGTTTCGTATAATGAGGCAAAACGGTGGTCTAGAAATCCCGATAGATTTGGAACTGGGTTAATAGAAGGGATTGCAGCCCCGGAAGCTGGTAATAACGGAGTAACTGGAGGAGCAATGATACCTCTGTTAACCTTAGGTGTTCCTGGAGATGCAGTAACAGCTATATTATTAGGGGCTTTAATGATACAGGGACTTCAACCTGGACCACTGCTATTTAAAGAGCACAGCGGTCTTGTCTATACACTTTTTTCGGGATTACTAATCGGAAACTTTATTATGTTAGTAGTCGGTTTACTCGGAATAAGGCTTTTTATAAAAGTACTTTCCGTCCCAAAATATTTATTGACGCCGATAATATTTTTACTTTGCTTTATAGGATCGTATGCAATAAACAACAGTTTTTTTGATGTTGGTGTTATGTTATTGAGCGGAATAATTGGTTATGTTTTTATGAAACTAGATTTCCCGGCTTCTCCTATCGTGCTTGCTTTAATATTAGGACCAATGGCTGAAAGTAATTTAAGACGTTCACTTATTATGTCTGGCGGTAACATCTTCATTTTATTTACCAGGCCTATTGCGGCTATCTTGTTGTTCTTTGGTATAGTAACTCTACTGGCGCCAATTTTTAGAGATTTATTTAAGAGAAGACCGACAACTAAATAGGAAGCAGAATAAAAATAATGGAATTTTATAAAGATACATATAGAAAGAGGTGCTGCCTTAGTAGCAAAAAAGGCCCTTGGTTTTACCTATGGGAAACCAAGGGCCAATTTGTCGCTTGAGTTTATTGAAGATTCGTTACTTTGAGGAATTTGACAGGGTGACCACCATGGCCAGTTCTTTAGCCCTGCTGGCGGCGGCGTCATACAGGGTGCGGATGCACTGCCAGACCTGCTCCGGGGAACCCGTTATGAAAGTGCTCATGGTTCCCACTTCGCAGGTTACTCCCTGGTTTTGAATGGAAGCCAGAGCCTGGTTGATTATCTGGTCGGAGTCAGCGGTTTCCATGGGGTATAACGAAACTTCGCAACTTATCAATATACCTCACCTCCAGAAATAATTCAATTCTCTAAACATATTTTTAGCCTGCATACAAATCTTTATGTAACCTGAGCTTGCACTTTAACGGCGGCTGCGGGTAAAATATCTGTCGCATACTTGTATTTGCTGGTTTATTCTGTTACTATCAAAAAAAGAGGATCATTCAATAAAAAAGTCTTTATTTAGCAGTAACATCAAGGAGGAACAACGATGAAGGCAGTAAACAGGGGAATTGATGAAAGTCTCTTTAATGAAATTGTTGAAAAAACTTTTCCTTCGCCATACCACTTGCTGCTCGGGTTTGAACTCATCGAAATAGAGCGCGGCAAAGCGGTGGTGCGGATGGACGCGGGAAATGAGCTGTTAAACGCCATGAAAATAGTTCACGGCGGGGCCACCGCCAGTTTGTGCGACACCGCGATGGGTTTTGCGGCCCGGTCTCTGGGGGCCGTACCCACCACCGTGGAGATGAAAGTCAATTACCTGGCGCCGGGACTGCCAGGAGAAAAGCTGACTGCCGTCGGGAAGGTTATAAAAGAGGGGAAAAACCTGATAGTGACGGAAGGAGAGATATTTGATAAGAGGGGAAAACTGATTGTGAAGTCTTCGGGAACATATTTCGATTTAAGGAACTGAATTAGGGCCGATAGGTTTTGCACCTGTTTGATTATTAAAATACGATTTTAACGGAGGTTTTGTTATGCTTCTCGATCTCAGCCCCTATGCCTTTAAAATAGGTCCGATAGCCGTCCACTGGTACGGAATATTCATGGCGGTTTCCTTCCTGGTGGGGTCCTATTACCTGTATGTCATGGGTAAAAAAAGCGGGATGGACGAGGATTTTTTGCTTAACCTCTCCATGATTGTGATAATCGCCGGCATTGCGGGAGCCAGGCTCATGTTCGTCCTGACAAACTATCCGTCTTGGTTTGTGAAAAATCCCATCCAGGTGGTAAAAATATGGGAGGGCGGCCTTTCATGGCATGGAGCATTGCTGGGCGGTTTTCTGGCAGGGTGGCCTTACTGCCGCAAACACGGGGTTAACCCCAACGTTATAGCTGACTGGACCATACTCGGCCTGTCTTTCGGTTACATCATAGTTCGCATCGGGAACATTTTCAACCAGGAGGTCCTGGGCCGCATGACGGAATTTTCCTTTGGCCGATGGCCGGCCCAGTTAATAGGTTCATCCATCGGCCTTATACTACTTGTAAGATTTCTGTACCTGCAGAAAAGGGGCGTCCCCCCGGGATATCAATTCTGGTCTTTTATCTGGTATCACCAGCTCTTGAGGGCCATTGTGGAAGAAACGGTGAGAGAAAATCCCCTGTTCCTGGTGCACTACGAGAATAACCACTGGGGTTTTGGATTTTTTACCCTGACCCAGCTTATTACGCCTTTTATAGTGGGTTTTGCCTACTATATGTACAGGGCCACCGGCGGACGACGCCCTGCTTGACTTAACTGCTGATTTACGGTATATTTATATTGCAACAGTAAATAAAATAAATCGGGACAGTGATGTATTATCTGTCCGGAAAAACAAGTGCGCCTATAGCTCAGGGGATAGAGCACCGGCCTCCGGAGCCGGGTTTTGCGGGGGTTCGAATCCCTCTAGGCGCACCATTTTTTTTGTTGGGGTGATTATGATGGAACTGCTGGAAGAGGTGGACAGGGCAAGAAAACTGCTGGATTTTGCTTTAGAGTGCGAAGGAGTGTGCCGGGCCAAGCTGATACATACTAGAGACATCGTGGTGGACGAACGGGTACGGTTCCAGTGCGGACACTCGGGCTGCAGGGAATACGGCAGGCGCCTCATGTGCCCTCCATACAACCCCGGAGTGGAAGAGTTCCGTAGGGTACTGTCGGGCTATTTCATGGCCATGCTGCTTCAGGTAGAAGGCAGTATAACAGGTGAAAACTGGGAGCCTGAGACCGACGCTCTTGCCCTCAAGCTTCACGATGCGGTGTATAGACTTGAAAAAAAGGCCTTTTCACTCGGGTTTCCTTTTGCCGCGGGGTTTATAGGAGGCCCGTGCAAGCTGTGCGGGGAATGCCCCGGAGTCCGGAACCAACAAACCGGCTGTATTAGCAGGGAAAAGGCAAGGCCTTCCATGGAGGGAATGGGAATAGATGTGATTGCCACCTGCAAAAATGCGTGCATGGATATTGAGTTTTCCCCCGGCAAGGTGGTCTGGACGGGAATGCTCCTCTTGAGTTGATTATATTACAAAACGATTACAATACCGTTACACTGCGTTAAATAACTTCGACTCGTGTTGAAACCCATCCTGCCTTTAATATATAATAGTGATGTGAGAAAATTTCCCGCAGCGGTAAGAACTGCCTAAACGGCAAGGCATATCAAAAATGGGTAAAAACCGGTGCCTGTGGAAACCAGGAACGCTTTTTCCGGCGAATTTTCGAAGGGGACCATCCATCAGGTCGTTGAAACATTGATCCCGGGTGAGCAGGAACCTGTCAAAATCGAGCAGTACCTGGACCGGGAATACATATACATGCTGGCGCCGGGCAAAGATGGAAAACCTGAATGGGTCCGGAGTCCCGGTGAGGCAAAAAGCGCAGAAGAAATCGACGCAACAAAACCCTGAACTTATACGCGCGACAAATCAAGAAGGGAGAGAAGAGATGAGAGGTAAATTTATAAGGAAGTTTTTACCCGTGTTATTAGTTGCCGCGGTTTTGCTGGCGGCGGCGGCGCCGGCACCTCTATACGCGGCCGCAGGCTATGTGAAAGTGGTGTTAAACGGCGTGAAACTGGATTTCGACGTGCCTCCCGTGATGGAAAATAACCGTACTCTGGCGCCTCTCCGGAAGACAAGCGAGGCCATAGGAGCCGTGGTCAACTGGGATGAAAAAAACCAAACCATTGCGGCATTCAAAGGTTCCACAGGCGTCATGCTGAGATTGGGAAGTAATACGGCTTATATAAATCAGGTTCCGCTAAAGCTGGACGCGCCGCCGGTAATCCGAAACGGCCGGACTCTGGTGCCGCTGAGATTTTTCAGCGAGGCCTTTGGGGCAACGGTTTCATGGGTGAACGAGACCCGCACGGTGGTCATTGATACCGGCGAGAAGTTGTCGAAATACATAATGGGCTACTATTACTCCCAGTCGTATGATGACTTTATTAAAAACGGCGATAAGCTGTCTTCAATAGCGGCAAAATGGTACACCCTGGATGAAAACGGCGATGTAACAGGCAGTGAGCCCGCTTCCCGAGGGATAGCGGTGCCTGAAGGGTATCGGGACGTAATTAAACTGGCTAAACAGCAGGGTTTAAAGATTTACATGCTGCTCTTTGAAAACAACTCGTCAAAACTTGAAAAAGTGCTCGCAACACAGGAAAGCCGGGGGATGCTCATAAACCAGATAATGACGGTAGTGGAAAGGGAGGGTTACGACGGTGTAAATATTGACTTTGAGTATTTGAAATCCGGCAACAGGGATGAATTCAACGCTTTTATAAAAGAACTCGCCTCTGCTCTCAGATCGAAAGAAAAATCACTGAACCTTTCGCTGCCCGCAAAAACCGAACAAAAGGACTGGTGGCCCGGCTACGACTATGAGACCCTTGGCAAATACAGCGATTTTGTCGTCCTGATGGCATACGACAAAAACCCCGGCAATCCCGAACCCCAATCGGGCGTCGACTGGGTGGAGCAGGTTGTGGATTACGCCATAGCCAGGATACCCGCCGCAAAAGTGGTTCTAGGCATAGGTTATTACGGTTACGACTGGTGGCGGTCCGGTGACAGCGGCAAATACAGTAAATATGCGGTGCTGCCGGAAAAAAACGATGTAACGGGCAAGATTACGTACTCGGCAATTTTATTTGCGGATGAACTCGTGAAAAAATACGGTTTAAAACTTTCCCTTGACGAAAAATCGGGTATGCTCTATGGCAATTACACCGATGAAAGCGGGGTGCAACACCAGATCTGGATGGAAAGCGATTATTCCGTAGACGCCAAGGCCAAGATGGCCGTCAGAAAGGGCTTAAAAGGAATCGCTCTCTGGAGGCTGGGTTACACTTCTGCATCTTTCTGGAAGACCGTTAACGACAATTTCACAGCCGCAAAGTGAAAAAGATTGGAGGAAGTTCCTACCGCCTGCATTTCCCGCCCCCCCGGGAATTTTTTCTTTTTGACATATTGGGGAGCCCATGTTAAAATATTAACAAAAAAACAAACAGGGTCGTTGTCAAAAACGGTCGGGTGTGATATTAATAAAAATGAAAGGGTAGGTCTTTAAGAGGAGTGGTATTTTGAGGATTGTGGCCCTGATAGGAAAAAGCGGTACAGGCAAAAGCCACAAAGCGCACCTGGTGGCAAGGCAAAACGACCTTGAGTTTATCATAGACGACGGGCTTTTGATTCACGGCAACCGGGTGGTGGCCGGATTTTCGGCCAAGCGGGAGGAAACCAAACTGGGCGCCATTAAGAGGGCCATATTTCAAGACCCGAAGCACGCGGCCGAAGTCAGGTCTAAAATAAGGGAAATGGGCGCCGACGGTATTCTAATCCTGGGAACTTCGGAAAAAATGATAAACGCCATATGTAAGACGCTTTCTCTGCAAACTCCGGAAAAAGTGATCAGAATTGAAGATATATCCACCCCTTCGGAAATAAACATCGCCCAGCGGGTGCGAAATGTGGACGGAAAACACGTCATCCCTGTACCTACGCTGGAGATAAAAAAAGACTTTTCGGGATATCTGCTGGATCCCCTCAAAATTTTTTATCGAAAAGGCAGGCAGACAGAAATAGTGGCGGAAAAATCGGTGGTAAGGCCGACTTACAGTTATCTTGGCAGGTACACCATATCGGACACCACCGTGAGCCAGATAGTAATGTACACAGCCCGGCAGATCACCGGGGTTGCTCCTGGAGGTCGGGTCATTGTGGAAAATTATAGCGGGGGGGTCGTTATACGCATCGAACTGGTGGTGGAATACGGCATCCCTTTAAAGCCGGTCTTGTTGAAAGTCCAGGAAGAGGTGGCCCGGGCGGTGGAATTTATGACCGCTCTAAATGTCCTCAGAGTAGACGTGACGGCCAAAAAATTTTCTTTTAAGGATTAATCGTAAAATTTAGATTGAATCTAAAAAACTGTGAATATTACAATTAAAACAGTTCCAAAATCGGGCCGATTTTTTAAAACAATAAAGAAATATTAAACTTATTGTCGAAATAAGAGGGTTTTTTGTTTTTGTGGAGAATAACAATTATATTAATTTTTTGTGTACATTATTCCATCTAAGACTTTATAACTGGAAAGGGTGAAGCCGGTGAGTTGTCCAGAATGTGAAAATAAATTAAAGTCAGGTTTTCCGGGTACAGCGGTCGACCTGAGCCTGCTGGATCCGGTCCTGGAGGAGTATGCGGGTCAGAGCGGCAGCCTCATAAGTATTTTACAGAGGACCCAGGAAATTTACGGATTCCTGCCCCTGGACGCTTTAAATTATATAGCGGAGAAAACGGGGAGTAAGAAGGCCAGGATATACGGTATTGCCACATTTTACGCCCAGTTTCGTTTGAAACCCGTGGGAAAATACGTAATCCTGCAGTGCCAGGGCACCGCATGTCATGTCAACGGCTCCGAAAAAGTCAGCAACGCCCTGTGTGAAGAACTCGGCATAAACCCCGGCGAGACCACCGCCGACGGTATGTTTACCCTGGAAGAAGTGGCCTGCCTGGGGTGCTGCAGCCTTGCACCGGTAATGATGATAAACGGCGAAACCTACGGTAAACTTACCCCGGATAAAGCCAGGGACATCATACGCCAAATTTATAAAAAGGAAAAAAACGCATAAGGAGATGTTTACCATGAAGATCAGAGTGGGCCTTGGTAGTTGTGGAATGGCATCCGGCGGCAATAAGGTTATGGAAAAATTGATAGAAGAATTGAAATCCCGCAATCTGGATATAAAAGTGGAGCCGACGGGGTGTGTTGGCCTTTGCTTTTATGAACCGCTGGTGGATATCGTCGACGAAGACGATATTTTCACCTACGGCAATGTAACTCCCGAGATGGTGCCGGAGATAGTGGAATCCCATGTTTTAAACAGTCGACCGGTGGAAAAATACATCGTTTCCCGTGGTAAAAACCCCTATCCAATGCTGAAGTCCCAGGTCAGAATTGCCCTTAAAAACTGCGGCAGGATAAATCCCGAGAATATAGATGACTATATCCGGGAGGGCGGTTACTCGGCCCTGGAAAAAGTGCTTAAAGAAATGACACCGGAAGACGTTATAAAGGAATTGAAGATATCCGGCCTGAGAGGCAGGGGCGGTGCCGGCTTTCCGACATGGTTCAAATGGGACGCCACCCGCAAAGCTTCGGGGTCTGTTAAGTATATTGTATGCAATGCCGATGAGGGCGATCCCGGAGCTTTCATGGACAGGAGCATCCTGGAGGGTGACCCCCATTCGGTGCTGGAGGGCATGGCCATAGCGGGATATGCCATCGGGGCCGGCGAAGGATTCATATACGTTCGCGCCGAGTACCCCCTGGCCATAAAGCGCCTGGAGACAGCATTGAAACAGGCCAGAGAAAGGAACTATCTGGGGAACAACATAATGGGGACGGGGTTCAGTTTCGATGTGAAGATCAAAAAAGGGGCTGGAGCCTTTGTGTGCGGCGAGGAAACCGCGCTCATAGCCTCGCTGGAAGGGGAGAGGGGGATGCCCCGCCTGAAACCTCCTTTCCCGGCCCAGTCGGGGCTCTGGGGCAAGCCCACCAATATAAACAACGTGGAGACTTACGCCAATGTGGCATGGATCATAAACAACGGCGGCGGCGTTTTTGCGGCACTGGGAACTGAAAAGAGCAAGGGCACCAAGGTCTTTGCCCTGGCCGGCAAGATAAAGAGGGGCGGCCTTGTGGAGGTGCCCATGGGAATGCCCATTCGGGAGGTCATATACGGCATAGGCGGCGGCATTAAAGACGACAGGAAGTTTAAGGCGGTCCAGATGGGCGGTCCTTCGGGGGGATGCATCCCGGCGGCATTGATGGATACCCCTGTGGATTATGAATCCATAACCAGGACCGGCGCCATCATGGGATCCGGCGGCATGATAGTAATGGACGAGACCACCTGCATGGTGGATATGGCCCGGTTTTTCCTGGATTTCACATGCAAGGAATCCTGCGGCAAGTGTACTTACTGCCGCCTGGGGACAAAGCGCATGCTTGAAATTCTGGAGAGGATTTGTGAGGGGCGGGGCCGGGAAGACGACCTGGAATTATTGGAAGAGCTGGCGGTGAGCGTAAAAGACGGTTCCCTCTGCGGTCTCGGGCAGACGGCGCCCAACCCGGTTCTTACCACCCTCAGGTATTTCAGAGATGAATACGAGGCTCACATAAGGGATAAAAAATGCCCCGCCAAACAGTGCAAAGCCTTATTGACTTATTCCATACTGAGCGACAGGTGCACCGGATGCGGGCTTTGTGCGAGGAAATGTCCGGTAGGCGCCATAACCGGAGAAAAGCGCCGGCCCCATGTGATCGACCGGGAAAAATGCACCAAATGCGGAACCTGCGCGAGTGTTTGCCGGTTTGGCGCCGTAAATGTTGAATAATGAGGGGAGTGGGAATCATGCAGGTTATAAGAATAAACATTGACAACAGGGAAATCGTGGCATCCCCGGGTCAGAATATACTCCAGGCAGCTCTGGAAAACGGCATTGAGATTCCGCACCTTTGTTACGATGAGAGGATAAAACCGTACGGGGCATGCGGCCTCTGCGTGGTGGAGGTGGAAGGCAGCCCCAAACTGGTGAGAGCCTGTTCCACCTTAGCGACCGACGGGATGGTGATAAAGACCGATTCGCCGCGCGTAAGAAGCGCCCGCAGAATGGCCCTGGAACTCATTCTTTCCGACCATCGCGGGGACTGCCGCCCGCCGTGTGTGTTGGCCTGCCCCGCCCATACGGACTGTCAGGGATACGTGGGGCTCATTGCTAACGGCCAGTATCGGGAGGCTGTGGCCCTTATAAAAGAGCAACTGCCTCTGCCCGCCAGCATCGGCAGGGTTTGCCCGCACCCTTGCGAAACCGCCTGCCGCAGAAATATGGTGGATCAGCCGGTGGCCATAGCGGAGCTAAAGAGATTTGTGGGTGATGTAGACCTGGCGCAAGAAAGCTACATGCCGGAGATAAAACCTCCAACAGGCAAGAAAGTTGCCGTGGTGGGGGCCGGACCTGCGGGTTTGACCTGCGCCTTTTTCCTGGCAAAAGAGGGGCATGAGGTTACCATCTACGAGGCCATGCCGGCTCCCGGGGGGATGCTGAGGTACGGCATACCCCAGTACAGGCTCCCTAAAGAAGTCCTGGACAGGGAAATTGAATTGATAAAGAAAATGGGCGTCACAATAAAGGTCAACACCCGCCTCGGCCGGGACATTTCGCTCGATTACCTCAGAAATAAGTACGATGCGGTCTTCCTGGGCCTGGGGGCGTGGAAGAGCTCGGCCTTGAGATGCAAGGGCGAGGAAACCGACGGGGTCCTGGGAGGCATCGACTTTTTAAGAAAAGTGTCCATGAACGAGCAAATAAACCTGGGCCGCAGAGTACTGGTGGTGGGCGGCGGAAACACCGCCATGGACGCCGCAAGAACCGCCGTGAGGCTGGGCGCCGCGGAAGTCCTGGTGCTTTACAGAAGGACCAGGAATGAAATGCCGGCCGAAGATATTGAAGTCAGGGAGGCGGAAGAGGAGGGAGTCAAATTCCACTTCCTTGTGGCCCCCATAGAAGTTATAAGCGACGGCAATAAGCTGACAGGGCTTCGATGCCAGAAAATGCGGCTGGGCGAACCGGACGCTTCGGGCAGAAGAAAGCCGGAACCCATCCCCGGCGAGGAAGTGGTATTCGAAGCCGACACCGTCATTGCCGCCATCGGCCAGCACCTCAGGGCAGAAGACATCCAGGGCCTGGAGCTTACCAAAGCCGGCACCATCAAAGTGGATGAAAGCACCTTCCAGACCTGCATTCCCGGAGTGTTTGCCGGCGGCGATGCCGTGACGGGACCCAAAATTGCCATAGAGGCCGTGGCTCAGGGCAAGAACGCCGCGCGGGTTATAGACAGTTTTCTCAATGGGAAGATTAAGTCCGTTACGGAACCCTTCTATGTCAAGCAGGAGGACCTCGGTGAAGAAGATTTTGCCGGCCGGGAGAAGAAACCCAGAGTTGCGCCCAGGGTACTTGAGGTTAAAGAAAGAAAAGACAACTTTAGGGAGATAACCTCCATGATGACCGAGGAGGAAGCCCGCCGGGAGGCTATGCGCTGCCTTGAATGCGGATGCATGGATTACTTTGAATGCCGGCTTTATAAATACATTAATGAATACGATGTTAAGCCCGGGCGATTATCCGGTTTTAAACACAAAAGATATGAACCCGAAGACCACCCCTTTATCGAGAGAAATCCGGACAAATGTGTACTGTGCGGCCTCTGCATAAGGGTGTGTGAAGAGGTGGTGGGGGTTTCCGCTCTGGGCCTTGTGAACCGCGGTTTTGAAACCATAGTTAAGCCCGAGTTCGGCATGCCGCTGAAAGACACGGCATGCATCGCCTGCGGCCAGTGCGCCGACATATGCCCGACGGGAGCGTGTGTTGGAAAACCCCCGATTGCAAAACCGGTGCCGGTAAGAACCAGTGAAACTCCTTCGGTGTGCTCTTTCTGCGGCGTCGGTTGCGAGATGACGGTTCAGGCCCGCGGGGCCCTGGTGTTCGGTGTCCTGCCCGCAAAAACCGGCGAGGGTATGCTCTGCGCCCGAGGCAGGTTCGGCTTAAGCTATGTCAATGACGAAAGCCGCATAAAAAGACCGCTGGTAAAGAAAAACGGCAAATTCGCCGAGACTTCATGGGACGATGCGCTGCTATATACCGCAAAGAAACTTCAGGCCGTAAGGGCCGCCCGGGGAGAAAACAGCATAGCCATAATAACGTCTTTGAGGCTTACCAATGAAGAAAGTTACCTGTTGAAAAAGCTTTCGGAAAAACTCGAGACGGACCTCATCGGATCTTTTGACATCGACGCACCTTCAGGTCTGGAGGAGGTGTTCGGCTACAACGCCTCTACCAACAGTTTCGACGAGCTGTATGCTGCAGACCTCATTATCGCCGTCGGAAAAGTGGCCGAAAATCACCCGGTTATGGGCGCAAAATTAAAGAAAGCCGTCGAAGCCGGGTCGAGGTTGATTTCAATAAATAACGACAAGACGAGGGCACAGGAATGGGCCGCCATTTCATACAATCCCTCCAACGACCTGAGCTTCTTTAAGGCCGTTTTGAAGGCCCTGTTTGAGCTAGGGTTTGTAAAAGAGGACGTGGTAGGCGGAAAAGCCGCCGGTATGGAAGAGCTCAAAAAGGCTCTGGAACCTGTGAAAGTTACTGACATGGCCCGGGAGATTGCCAGGATGTACGGGGAAGCCATAGGGGCCATGATAGTCATAGATGAGAACACTGTGACGACCGAAGCCGCAAAGGTGCTGGCCAGCATGGCGGTTCTGGCCGGTAAAGTGGGCAGGCCGCGCTGCGGCGTAATTCAGGTAAGGGCCGTGAGCAACGGCCAGGGCGCCTGGGATATGGGCATCCGCAAGCGAGGTATGGATATAGTACAGCTTATTAGTGACGGAACTGTAAGAGCCGCAGTCATCTTTGGTCAGGACCCGTTGGGGGCGGATGACACGCTGGCCGGAATTTTCAAGAAACTTGAGTTCCTGGCGGTGGCCGACGTCTTTATGACCGCCACCGCGGAAAACGCCGATGTAGTGCTCCCGCTGGTAAGCGCCGCCGAGACCTGCGGTACCTTTACCAGATCGGACAGGAAGATACAGGGCATAAGGGCCGCCGTAAAACCCGTAACCGGAAGGTCCAACCTCGATGTGATAGCGGGGCTGACCGGCCTCTTCGGTGTGCCGTACAGCCGCCTGGATGAAATAAGAGAGCAGATATCACGTTCCTTCGCCGATTACGGCATAATACCGGAAAACCCGTCAGACCGGGGCGTTTTCTGGCCTAATACGCCGGAAAACCCATCGGGCCGGCAGGTGCTTTATGGCGACGGGTTTGCGACATCCGACAGAAAGGCCCGCCTGTATATACCTGTTGACGGTCCCGCCTTTAAAGAAAAGACGTTATTTGATACCGTGGAAAGGCACTTCGCGCAATACCTGCGGCAATGGGACTTGGAAAAAGTATTAAGTTAAAGGCTTTGAAAGATTTCAAACGGTATTCGCATAAAAACTCTCAAATCGCTTTGCCAGTATATAAAAAAGCCCCGTATGGGGCTTTTTATTTTTGTTTTATGTGATAGAATGTTTCATAGGAATTACTTGCCCCTTCGGTTTTTTTTTAGATTTCATACGGGGAGAGACCGGATATGAAAATCGGCATTCCGAGAGCGCTGTCCTATTACGCTTACTACCCTTTTATCAAGACCTTTTTTGAGAAGCTGGGCCTCGAGGTGGTGGTGTCCGATGAAACTACCAAAGAAATAATGGACCGGGGGGTTGAAGACGCCATTACCGACGCCTGCGTACCTGTTAAACTTTTTCACGGGCATGTCAAAAACCTCATGGACAGGGTGGATTTTGTTTTGGTTCCACGACTTGTCAGCATAAACCGGGAAGCCACTTTTTGCCCCAAATTTCTGGGATTGCCGGATATGCTTGCATGTTCCATAGAAAATTTTCAGAACATGCTGGAGGTAAGGATAGACCTTAAAAAGAGGAGGATGGAGCTGTTTTTTCTCTGCCTTAGGATTGCCAGAAAGTTCAAGAAGGGGTTTTTTACCGCTTACAATGCCTATTTGAAGGCCATATTCAGTTTCAAGAATTATGCCCATCAGTTCCTTCAGGGCGGAATTCCGCCTCTCGGTATTTTAGCCCAGAGGAGAAACGCCTCCATAAGGCTCGGCGTGGTGGGGTATCCCTATATGCTTTATGACCCCTACCTCAGTCTTGATCTTATCAAAAAGCTCATCAACATGGGCGTCTACGTGGTGACCCCTGAAATGGTGCCCGACCGGGAAAAATTAAAACAGGCCAGGAAGTTAAAGAAAACCCTTTTCTGGACGTTCAGCAACAATGTGGTGAGGACCGCATATCATTTCCTGGAAAAAAGATGCGTCGACGGCATAATACATGTCACCGCCTTCGGGTGCGGTCCGGATTTTATAGTGGATAAACTCATGGAGCTTGAGGCAAAAAGCCATAACATGCCGTACCTGACCATAACCCTGGACGAACACACCGGCCAGGAGGGGTTGAACACCAGGCTGGAGGCCTTTGTGGACATGCTGAAGATAAAACGAGCCAGGAAAGAGGCGCTGCTGGCATGAGAAGGGTTTCTTTTCCGTATATGGGGACATCTTACATCCCATTTAAGAATTTACTGACGGCCTTCGGCAATGAGGTTGTCCTGCCGCCGAAGCCCACAGCCGAAACCATAAGCCTGGGGACCAAGTACGCACCGGAGTTTGCGTGTTTCCCCTTTAAAATAGTGCTCGGAACGTATATCCAGGTCCTGGAGGCGGGAGCCGACACCATTGTATCCACGGGCGGCGTGGGTCCGTGCAGGGCCGGACTTTACACGACCCTGCAGGAAAAGATATTAAAGAACATGGGCTATGATTTTGAGATGATCACCCTGGAGCCGCCGGGCAGGCATCTGAAGGAATTAATAGGAAGTATCAAAAAACTTGTCAACGCCAGGCTTTCCTTCATGGATTACATAAATATCGGGCATTTTGTATGGAAGGAACTGGTTCTTCTGGACAAGGCCGAAAGGTTGTCGCATAAAATAAGACCCCTGGAAGTCAGAAAAGGCGAAGCCACCAGAGCCTATAAAAAATCCGTGGACATGGTGGCGGCGGCCAGAAACTACAAAGACCTGCTTGAGATAGAGCGGGAGATAGAAGCATTATACCAGAGAATAGAAAAAAAAGATTTTGATCCGGTGAAAATCGGCATTGTGGGAGAGATTTATGTATTGCTGGAGCCTGCCGCAAACCTGGAGATAGAGGAAACCCTCGGGGACCTGGGGGTTTACGTGGAGCGCTCCATGTTCCTGGCGGGATACACCGTTTCCAATGCGGTGATGGACCTCTTTCATATGGCGGGGGAGCGTGACATTAAGAAAATGGCGGCACCGTACTTTAAAGAGATGTGCGGCGGCCACGGCCGGGAGTCGGTGGGCAACGCCATTCTTTTTGCGAAGAGGGGGTTTGACGGCATAATCCAGCTGTCGCCTTTTACCTGCATTCCCGAAATAGTCGCCAAGAGCATTCTTCCGAAAGTCTGCCGGGAGCATGGCATGAGCTTCCTATCCATTACCCTGGATGAACAGACCGGTAAAGAGGGAATCAGGACCAGGCTTGAAGCCTTTGTCGACCTGCTTTCCGCCAGGAAGAAAAAGAAAAAATATTCCGGGCTCGAGCCGCAGCTTGTAAAGGAGATGTCGTAGATGGCACATTATCTCGGTATAGATGTGGGTTCTGTCAGCACAAACCTTGTAATAATTGATGACGATGGCCAGGTGGAGGAGGCCATATACATAAGGACTCAGGGGCAGCCCATAAAAGCCGTCCAGGAAGGCATGAAGATGCTTTCCTTCCGGAATAAGAAGGGCTGGAATATAAGGGCGGTGGGCACCACCGGCAGCGGCCGCCAGCTGGCGGCTGTCATTGTGGGCGCCGATGTAGTTAAAAACGAAATTACGGCCCATGCGGTGGCGGCCCAGAAGGAAGTTCCCGATGTGCAGACGGTGCTGGAAATCGGCGGTCAGGATTCCAAGATAATAATCCTTAGAGAAGGTGTGGTCACCGATTTTGCCATGAACACCGTGTGCGCCGCCGGAACGGGTTCTTTTCTGGACCAGCAGGCCAACAGGCTGGGAATCCCCATCGAGGAGTTCGGTAATTATGCCTTGAGATCAAAAAATCCGGTGCGCATAGCGGGAAGGTGTGCGGTTTTCGCCGAATCGGACATGATTCACAAGCAGCAGCTGGGATATAAGATAGAGGATATTATCCGCGGGCTTTGCCAGGCTCTGGTGAGAAATTATTTAAATAATGTGGGGAAGGGCAAAGAAATCCGCCCACGGATCGTGTTCCAGGGCGGTGTGGCCGCCAATGCCGGTATGAAGGCGGCTTTTGAGGAGGCCCTGGGGCAGAGCGTATATGTCCCGAAGCACCATAACGTAATGGGAGCCATAGGTGCGGCGCTTCTGGCCAAAGAGGCCGAAGTGGAAAAGACCGCATTTAAAGGCTTCGGCATTTCAGATATTAATTTTACCGCCGAAAGCTTCGAGTGCCGCGGCTGCCCCAACCACTGCGAAGTGGTGAACATCAGGATGGAGGGCAAAATAATCGCCAGGTGGGGTGACCGGTGCAACAAATGGAAAGCACTGGAAGGCGCCGATGTGGCATGAAAAGACCTCCCAAATTCAGGGGGTCTTTTTTCCTCTCTAATAAACCTACTGTGGCTCAACTTAAAGCAGATACCCAGTTGATTATATCCTCAAAATCTTTAAACGATCTGGCCGGGATGCTGTTTTTCCTGCAGTAAGAGAGCAGCGACTCTTTGGCGAAAACAACGTCGGCTTTTTTTGCCGGGCATATATCCGAATACCCATCACCGATATAAACGGCAAGGCCATTTTCAGGTTTGAGTTTTTCCATGATTTCGGTCTTACATGTGCCGCACTGGGGGCATGACACCGACCGGTGGGTGCACTCAATGTCAAAAAGGCTGCCGTCAATAATGAGCCTGTTGGAATAGTAGGGGATGTCCGTTATGCCGTACTTTTTAAAAACGGTGTCTATATTAAAATCGTAACCGTCGCTCAGCACATACACCATGTATCCCTTTTTACCGCATAGCTTTAAAAAGGGGATAAAGTAATCGTCTATCTCTATATTATCCTGCAAAAACTTCTTCAATTTCTCTCCGTCCGCATCAAAAAGCTTAAAGGTTTCCCGGGCGCAATCTTCGGTGGAAAGCCTCCTCTCCTTCCACAGGAGGTCTATGCTTTCCCAGTCGCCGCGGGCGAAGGCTTTAGCCATGGCGTCGCAGGTATCCTGCTTTGTTATTGTACCGTCAAAATCCACAAAAAAGGTCACAACCATTTAGCTCTCTCCTTTAAACACTCTGAAGTTTGTTGCCGGACTGACCGCATTTGCACCATTTTTGTTCGCTGTTCCTTAAAAGGCCGATCCGGTCACGCAACATTATATCACATGACGTGTTTTATTAGAATTCCAAAATGAATTTACACAATAGCCTCATTATAAAATTTGGCAAAAGGAGTTTTTGATTTTTCATAGAACTTTTATAACCTAAGAGAATGCAGGTTGATGGAATCCATGTTTTAAATTATTGTGTGACCGTGGAGGTGTCCCAATGGGAATAACCGTCCGTGACGCCCTGAAACTTAAAGGCCTTGATAAGGCGAGACTGGTGGCGGGGAAGGGTGGACTTGACAGGCGCATAAAAAGGGTTAGTGTCATAGAATGCCCCGAATCCCCGGAATTGTTTACCGAGGGGGATTTTTTTATAACCGCATTTTATGCATTTAAAAATGACGAGAAATCCCAGCTTGATATGGTGAAGGCACTGGTGAGCTCCAATTCCAGCGGCCTCTGTGTAATTGATATGTATTTAAAGGACCTTTCTCCCGAAATAAAACGGTATGCCGATGAGGTGTTATATCCTGTAATGATTTTACCAAACGATGTCCCTTACGGGGAAATAATTACAAACGTGATGGACGCCATTATACAGCGCAAAGACGATACCATAAAGGAAATGCTGGTAGACAGCCTGCTGCAGCCCGGTAAGACCGAAAATGAGATAATCAGTCTTGCAAATCAGATAAATCCCGATTTCAAAGAAAGGGTAACAGCAATATTTTACAGCAACCCGCGAACCGATATAAATGAAGATTTAATGCTGATAAAAAACAAAATTAAAATACCTCCCCACTGGTCCGTATTAAAGTACCGCCGGGGAATCCTTTTCATCCTGAGTTTTTCGAGAGAGACCAAAAAGAGCGTTGAGCTTTATGTGCAGGAGTTTATAAAAGAACTGGCGGGTATAAATTCATGTTTTAAACTGGGCGTAAGCGACCTTCATGAAAACCTGTCTCAATTAGGTGCTGGGATAAAGGAGGCCCTTCTGGCAGCCGATGCAGGGGAGAAACTAAATGACAAAAATATTATTTTTTATAGGGATCTGGGGCTGTATAAATTACTGATGCTTCTGAGAAACGAGCCTGAACTCAAAAAATTTAAAGATGAAATCATAGGTCCCATAGCGGATTACGATGAGAAGTACCATACCAAGTTATTGCAGACGATGATATGCTATGTGGAAAATGACGGCGATTTGCGCAGGACCGCCAGCGCCATGTTTCAACATGTGAATACAATAAGGTATCGCATTGAGAAAGTTAAGGAAATCCTGCATATGGAACACCTTAACAACAGCTTTTATGAACAGCTTTCGGTAGCTGTAAAGATTTATAAATTGTTATAATCCAAACTGTTTGTAATAAATACAAATAAAAAGACTTATGTTTTTATAATTTACAAAGGAAATAACCTGTGTATATCGAATATAGAGTAAAATTATTTCTCGAATATAAAGTAAAGTTATTGGTAGGGTGAGTTAATTTTAATTTTTATTTTATTATTATTACTTTAATAAGTTAACAATTTAAACTAGCATAATGGACTGTTTTACGGCGTACAAGCTAAAAACGGGCATGGGGAGGGGTGTAAAAAGATTAACAGGTATATGATTAATTTGGGATGTTGTCAATTTCGATAACCAGTAGGAGGGAATGCCTTGAGAAACTTGATTATCTCTAAAAAGCTTGTTTTTCTGTTCACCGTTCTTTTAGTTGCCGTTATAACTCTCGCTGGGTGCGGCGGGCAGAACGCATCGAATTCAACGGGGCAAAAACAGTCCAATGCCCCCGGGCAAATTGTCTTCTATGCCCAGAACAGCACCCCGATTACGGACTTTGACCCAAGTGTCGAGTTTTCAAACGGTGTTGTTACTCTTAATAATATCTATGAAACACTTTTGAGATATGATCCGCTGGAGAAAAAATTCACGCCCGTGCTGGCCACGGATTATGAGAAGAGTGAAGACGGTTTGACCTGGATTTTCCATATCAGGAAGGGTGTCAAATTCCACGACGGCACGGATTTAAATGCTGAAGCTGTGAAATTTTCCATTGAAAGGACTATAAAGCTTGGGAAAGGAGCTTCATTCATTTGGGACCCGGTGAAAGAGATAAATGTAAAAGATGAATATACTGTCGAATTCAAGCTCAAATATCCGGCGCCACTGGATTTAATTGCATCATCGGCATATGCGGCTTTTATCATGTCACCCACTGCGGTGAAGTCAAACCCCGAAGGCTGGCTTACCCAGGGACACGAAGCGGGCACCGGTCCTTACAAGCTTGAAAGCTTTCAAATGGGCCAGGAGGTGGTCCTGACAAAATTTGACGATTACTGGGGCGGATGGGAAGGTAAACATTTTGACAAGGCAGTAATCAAAAAAATCCCTGAGACCGCGACGCGCCGCCAGATGGTGGAAAAAGGTGAAGTGGATATTACACGGGACCTTCCGTATGAAGATGTAGAAGCTTTAAAAAATAACCAGAATCTTGTTGTAGAGACGGGTCCGTCTTTTGAAAACCTGTTAATGCTGTTTAACACCGATAAAAAACCTCTGGACAACAAACTTGTAAGGCAGGCGCTATCGTATGCCTTTCCGTATGATGATGTGGTGAAATATGCCGCGGGTGGTTATGCAACCCAGGCTAGAGGTGCGGTGCCCTATGGCCTCTGGGGGCACGGAGAGAACCTGTTCCAGTATAAATATGATTTGGAGAAAGCCAAAGAATTATTGAAACAGGCCGGCTATCCCAACGGCGGTTTCAAATTGCTGCTGACTTACACGGCCGGGGACGAAGCCGAAAAGAAGACAGCGGAACTTTATAAATCCGAACTTTCAAAGCTAAATATAGAATTGGAAATCAGAGCAATGCCATGGGAATCCCAGTGGGAAATGGCAAAAGACAAGGACCCTGACAAGCGCCAGGACATATTTACTATGTACTGGTGGCCGGATATCGCAAGCCCTTATTCTTATCTTTACAACATATTCCACAGCCAGGATGATATACTGTTTAACCTGGCCTATTGGGAAAACGGGGAATTTGACAATCTGGTTGATGAGGGCTCGAGGCAGAGCGGCATTGACATGACGAAAGCGGAAGAACTGTTTATCAAGGCGCAGGAAATACTCACTGAAGAAGCCCCCGCGATCTTTGTATATGACAAGCAGTATATAAAAATTTTCAATAAATCGTTAAAAGGCTACAAAGATAATCCCGCTTATCCAAACGTGGTGTTCTTTTATGAAACCTATCGAGAGAAATAAGTTTTGAAAAAATGGCAGGGGCTGAAATTTCGGCCCCTGCTATAAACTTCAGGGGGATGAAACATTGAAGACTTTTATAGCCAAACGACTGCTACTGGGTATTGTGGTATTGTTTGGAGTCATACTGATCACTTTTACACTTACCAGAGTAATACCTTCCGACCCGGCAGCCCAATGGGTGGGGCCGAGAGCGACGGCGGAACAAATTAAAGCTGCGCGTATAGAACTCGGGCTCGATAAGCCTCTTTATATACAGTTCGCCATATATTTACAAAATTTACTCAAGGGCAACCTGGGCTATTCGCTGAAGAGCCATCAGCCTGTGATGAATGAACTAAAAACGTATATCCCCGCCACGATGGAACTTGTCCTTCTATCCACAATAGGAGCGGTCTTTATCGGTCTTCCGCTGGGAGTGATGTCGGCGAAGCGAAAAGACGAATGGGTAGACCATATCTGCAGATTTTTTTCCGTAGGGGCGGTATCGCTTCCCACATTCTGGATAGGCATATTTCTGCAGCTTGTATTTTACAGATGGCTGGGCATACTGCCGATGGGCGACCAGCTGAGCATGAACATAAAACTAATGTACAACATCCCGAGAATAACCGGCTTTCTAACATTAGACAGCCTAATTACAGGCAATTTTGTAGTCTTTAAAGATGCGCTGACCCACCTTATCCTTCCGGGCATAACAATAGCCCTGTATCCCATAGGATTGGTGGCCCGCATGACGCGGTCGGCACTTCTGGAGATATTAAACGAAGACTATATAAGAGCGGCAAGATCTTACGGCCTGCCCGAGCGCATGGTCTTATGGTCCTATGCCCTCAAAAATTCCCTGGGGCCCACGGTCACGGTAGTAACCCTGTCAATAGGCTACACACTGGTAAACACATTTCTGGTGGAATCCATATTCAGCTGGCCGGGCATAGGCAACTATGTGGCGACAGCCGTAATGAGCCTCGACTATCCGGCCATAATGGGAGTTACAATATTTTCCGCCTGCGCTTATGTCATACTGAATCTAATCGCAGACATAATCATCGCCATGGACCCGCGCGTTCGGATATAGGAAGGTGGTTAAAATGTTTGGCAAAATATTTTCGCCGGAAGTATTAAAGCCTCGAATAAGGGAATTGAAACTATCTATCTATCTTTTAAATAAAAACAAATTAACAAGGCTGTCCATGATAACCGTTATGCTACTGGTTGCCATTGCTATTTTAGCGCCCTTTATTGCTCCGTACCCGTCACATATATACGGCATTGCAAATCCCCAGGACAAGCTGCTGCCCCCGTCGGCAAAATACATCTTTGGCACCGACGAACTGGGCAGGGATGTATTCAGCCGCGTTCTTTATGGAACCAGGATATCCCTCCAGACGGCCGTACTGGCAGTGGGTCTTGCGCTCCTGATAGGCATTCCCCTGGGGGCCATAGCGGGCGCTACCGGGGGATACGTGGATGAAATAATCATGAGGATAACCGACATATTTTTGAGTTTCCCTCCACTCCTTCTCGCCATAGCCATCGCCGCATTTCTGGGGCCGAACCTCCAGAATGCCATGCTGGCCATAGCCATTTCATGGTGGCCGTGGTATACGAGACTGGTGAGGGGGCAGGCCGTCTCCATAAGAGAGCGGCAGTTTGTAAAGGCTGCAAGGGCCATAGGCACACCTCATTTTAAAATAATATTCGGCCACATAGTGCCCAACTGCATTGCGCCGGTAATAGTACAGGCCTCAATGGATTTAGGCGGAGTCATATTGACCGCGGCATCCTTAAGCTTTCTTGGATTAGGCGCTCAGCCTCCCACTCCAGAATGGGGTTTAATGGTAAGCACGAGCAGGAACTACTTTTTAAATGCATGGTGGTACAGCGTCTTCCCCGGCATTGCCATATTCATTACAGTTCTGGCTTTTAACCTATTGGGCGACGGCTTGAGGGAAATAATGGATCCAAAAACAAGAAAATATTGAGGAGTGGGGCTAATGCAAAATTATTTTGAAATAAAAGACCTGAAAATAAGCTTTAGAACATTTGAAGGAATAAAAAAAGTCCTTGAACTGGAATCGATGAACATTAACAAAGGAGAAACCTTTGGCCTGGTGGGAGAAAGCGGCTCCGGCAAGAGCGTGCTCGCACTGACCATCCTGGGGCTTTTGCCGGTACCGCCCGGCATAATTGAAAGCGGGCAGATAATTTTCGGCGGCGAAGACCTTCTCAAAAAAAGAGAAGACGAAATGCGAAAAATCCGCGGCAAAAAAATATCCATGATTTTTCAAGACCCCATGTCGACTTTAAACCCGGTTTTTACCGTGGGAGAACAGATCATCAGAGTTATCCGCAACAACGAAGGAGTAAACAGGAAGCAGGCTGAAAAAAAAGCCCTTGAAATGATAGAACTTGTCAAACTGCCCGACGCCAGAAATATCCTGAGAAAATACCCGCATGAACTGAGCGGCGGCCAGAGGCAGAGGATAATAATAGCCATCGCCCTTTCCTGCGGCGCCGAATTCCTGATTGCAGACGAACCCACCCGCAACCTGGATGTAACCATTCAGGCGGGTATCCTGAAACTCATAGCTGAGCTAAAAAAAGAACTGAAGGTTACCGTCCTGTTCATAGCCAACAACCTGGGGCTTGTTTCCGCCGTGTGCAACAGAGTGGGCATACTGCATGAAGGCAGGATCGTTGAAACGGGTACGGTAAAAGAAGTCATAAAAAACCCGATGCACCCTTACACGGTGACCCTCTTAAAGGCCATACCGGCAAACAGGGAAGAAAAAATCGATTTGAGCAGGATATTGGTCAGAAGAGAACACGGGCAGGAATCCCTCGGCTGCCGCTACTTCGACAGATGTCCCGAAAGATCCGAGCAATGCAGCAAATCCAATCCTTCCCTCACACCTGTTGACGGCAGCCATCTGGTAGCCTGCTTAAAGGCTGTCGAGAGGAGTGCAATGAATGAGCGAACCGCTTCTTGAAGTAAAACAATTAAAAAAATACTTTCCCGTAAAGGCGGGTTTTTTTTCAAGGCCTGTAGCATGGGTAAAGGCCGTCGACGGCGTCACATTAAACATCAACCGGGGGGAGGTCCTCGGCCTTGTCGGCGAGTCCGGGTGCGGCAAGACCACCCTCGTAAATGTCATTCTAAAGCTTGAAGAACCGACTTCGGGCCGGGTTATATTCGAAGGCAAGGATTTATTTAATTTAAATCAGAAGGACTTGAGAGAAACTCGAAAAGACGTACAGATAGTATTTCAAGACCCGTTCTGGTCTTTAAACCCCAGGCTGCTCGTAAGGGACATCATAGGAGAACCCTTAAATGTCCACCTGAAATTAAGCCCCGGGGAACTTGTCAAAAAAGTTGAAGAACTTTTAGAGCTGGTGGGCCTTCCAAAAGAAGGGGTTTACAAATACCCCCATGAATTCAGCGGCGGGCAGAGGCAGAGGATAGCCATTGCAAGAGCACTGGCGGTAAGGCCCAAGCTAGTGGTCCTGGACGAACCCACATCGGCTATAGACGTACTTTCACAGGCGCAGATATTGATGCTTTTAAAAGACCTCAAAGAAAAAATGGGCCTGACATACATCCTGATATCCCATGACCTGAGTGTAGTAAACTATATGGCCGACAGGATTGCGGTCATGTATCTCGGGAAAATCGTGGAATACGGGCCGGCCGAAAAGGTATTTGCAAATCCGGCGCACCCTTACACAAAAGCCCTGTTCATGGCCATTCCTGATCCGGATACAGAAGGCATAGAATCGATAATGACGCTGGAAGGCAATGTGCCCAGCGCCATAAATCCTCCGGCCGGCTGCCGCTTCCATACCCGCTGCCCGCTGGCGGGGGAAATCTGCAGCAAGAAGGAGCCGCCGGCGGTGAAACTGGATGATGAGCATGAGGCGTCATGCTTTTTACTGGAAAAATCATAGACAACCCGGAGGTGGAACTTTTGAAAAAGGTTGGTTCTCGGATTTAAGGCACCCGACATATGGAGGTCAGAAAATGGCCTGTCTGTACTGAACCCCCGCTTTTTTGGATTTAATGTTGATTATATTCCCATAGAGAAAAAATTAAAATGATTTTCCAGGAGGGATTTACAATGGCAAGACTTTACGAGTATGAACTGGCAAAATCCGCCGACATATTGATGAGGGAGATGTTTAAATTAAAACCGGGAGAGACCATAATAATCACGGCGGACACCGAGTCCGATGAACGCGTGGTAAATGCCGCCGCCGCTGCTGCCTTTGCAGTAGGAGCAAAACCCATGGTGATATGGCTTGCATCTCCACACGGCGTAGGCAAGGCAGCCGATCCCATGCTCCCCGTAAACGCCCTGACGGCCGCTTTATGCGAAGCGGACGCCTGGGTGGAATTCAACAACGAATGGCTGCTTTATTCCACACCCTTTGAAACCGCCATGGAAAAAAACAAAAAACTCAGATACCTGTGCCTTGTTGGTATGGATGCAGACATGATGGTCAGGGTAATCGGCAGGGTGGACCAGCCGACCCTATCCGAATTTTTGCATAAGGCAACTGAATTGACGGCAAAGGCCAAACACGTGCGGATAACAACTCCCGCTGGCACCGACCTGGAATTTGACAATGAGCCGCAGTATAAATTTACATGCGACGACGGCGATGCTTCAGAGCCGGGTATGCACATGCTGGCGGGCCAGATATGCTGGATACCCAGATTCGAGACAATAAACGGCACCCTTGTGTTTGACGGCACTCTTTCCCCGCCCTGCGGTCATCTGAAACAACCCATAGTGATGAAGATTGAGAAAGGCAGGGTGGTTGACATAAAAGGCGGCGACCAGGCTATTGAATTTAAGGCCTGGCTTGAAAGCTTCGATGACCCCAATATGTTCAGATTGGCCCACGTGTGCTACGGCTTCAACCCCGGTGCAAAACTCACCGGAAATGTCCTGGAAGACGAGAGGGTCTGGGGTTCTACGGAATGGGGCCTCGGCTACCTGAGCCCGATAGACGCTCCGCCCGAGGGGATAAATGCCAAATCCCACTGTGACGGAATCTGCATGAATTCCACCGTCTGGCTGGACGGGGTAAAGATCCTGGATAACGGCATAGTTGTCCATCCGGAACTCGCCTCTATGGTAAGAAAACTGGGGAAATAACCGGGCAAATAATTATGAAATAAGATAAGGAGGAAGCAGTTTATGCAAAAACTGACGAGACAGGACCTATATGACATACTTTACGGGTGCACCATACTTGGCACCGGCGGCGGGGGAAAACTGGAGAAAGGGCTTGCCCTGGTCGACCGGGCCCTGAATGCCGGAAAAGAGTTTGTTTTAGCCGATCTTTCTGAAATACCGGATGACGCTCTCATTGCATGCCCCTACTACTGCGGCTCCATATCGCCGACCACGCCCGAGCAGGAGGCGAAGTACGCCGCTCTGCCGCACATAGATGAAGAACCCGCATTAAGGGCTTTCAGGGTACTGGAGGAATACAGGGGCCAAAAGTTCTACGGTGCGATTTCTACAGAACTGGGCGGCTCAAATACCGCCGTGGCCTTTTACGTGGCGGCCATGATGGGCATATACATAATAGATGCGGACCCTGCAGGCCGTTCGGTCCCCGAACTGCAACACTCCACCTTTTTTATCAACAAACTGCCGATAACACCAATGGCTGTGGCCAACGAATTCGGGGATACAGTCATTGTGAAGGATGTGGTAGACGATTTCCGGGCCGAGGCTCTTGTCAGGGCGATGGCGGTGGCGAGCAAGAACCACGTTGGAGTCGCCGACCACCTGACTGCGGCGGGAAACCTTAAAAAAGCCGTGATTCCCGGGGCCATTTCCTACGCTTTAAAGATAGGCAGGGCGTACAGACAGGCAAAAGAGGCCGACAAAGACCTGGCGGCGGAGCTTGCGAAGGCCGGAAGCGGCTATGTAATCTTCAGGGGAATCGTAAAGGATTTAAAATGGCAGGACAAAGACGGATTTACCATCGGGGATACGATTATTGAAGGCGACAGAGAATTTACGGGATCGGATTACAGAATATGGTTTAAAAACGAGAACATCATCTCATGGAGAAACGGCAAGATCGACGTAACCGTTCCCGACCTCATATGCATCGTCGCCGACGACACCAAACAACCCGTGACAAACCCGAATTTTGAACCCGGGCTGAGGGTCTCCGTGATCGGGTTACCCGCACCAAAAGAATGGAGGACACCGGAAGGCCTAAAGGTCTTCGGGCCAAAGCACTTTGGGTATGATATCGATTATGTGCCCATCGAAAAAATGTTTTAAAACGGGAGGCTTAAATGAATTCCCGGGCCGTGGAATGGCTACAAGCCGGTACCTGCGGGATAGAGAACCGGATGGCTGCAGCCTTCAAAATGGCTGTAATGATGGCTGATCTAAGGCTGAAGCACTCAAAAGTCGGGCTGTACATGACTCCCTATAAAGGGAAGATAAGCGGTTATTAATCGGAGGGAACTGAATGAGCTTGCAGATTTTAGAGGCCCGGGATATTATTTTTTTCCAGTTTTTCCGCCTTTGATTCCACTTCGTTCTTCATTTTTTCTTTAAAATCCTTTATCCGCTCCCTTATATAAGGATACTTAATCCCCAGAATCTGGGCTGCCAGGATGCCGGCGTTTCTGGCGTTGTTAATGGCCACGGTGGCCACCGGAACCCCGCCGGGCATTTGTACAATCGATAGAAGCGAATCAAGGCCGTTTAAACTGGATGTCTTTACAGGAACGCCTATGACTGGGAGCGGGGTTATGGCCGCCACCATGCCGGGCAGGTGAGCCGCACCGCCCGCGCCTGCTATTATCACTTCAAGCCCTCTTTCTTCGGCGGTCCTGGCGTAATCAAACATTCTCTGGGGGGTCCTGTGGGCCGAGACTATTGTGAGCTCGTAACTTACCGCCATATGGTCTAAAATATTTGCCGCTTCCTCCATAACCGGAAGGTCCGAGTCGCTGCCCATTATGATCCCCACTAAAGGCTTGCTTTCTCTCATTTTTTTGCTTCCTCCCCTCTTAAGTTGCCTGTTGCAAACAATTTGTAAGCGGTCTGTCAACGGCGATGGCTGCCTTTTTATTTCTTATAGTGTCTCATTACTTCGTTCCTCAATTCTTTTAGTATAGACACTTAAGTTTTTCATATAACTTTTTACACTACCCCGGAAATTACTTTTAGGGTTCGCTTTACCCTTTCAGCCTTCTGTATGGCCTTTTCCAGATCCATGTCAATCACCGTCACGTGCCCCATTTTTCTGAAAGGCTTGGTGTTTTTTTTGCCGTATATATGTAAGCTTACTCCGGGCATGGATAAAATATCCGGCACTCCGGTGTATGCCGGCGGTCCTTCAAAACCCTCTTCCCCCAGGATATTCACCATCACGGCGGGGCACAGCAGGTCCGTGGAGCCGAGGGGCAGACCCGTTATGGCACGGATGTGCTGTTCAAATTGAGAAGTAACGCAGGCCTCAATGGTATAATGGCCGGAGTTATGAGGCCTGGGGGCTATTTCGTTTACCAGAACCCTTCCATCCTTAGCGAGAAACATCTCTATGCCGAAAATACCTACGCCGTCCAGGGCCTCCACGCAGCCCACGGCAATTTCCTCCGCTTCTTTCTTTATTTTTTCGCTTATTCGCGCCGGGGCTATTACCATATCGCAGATATTGGCCCTTTCGTCAAAGGACATCTCCACAACCGGGTAGCACTTTATCTCTCCATATGTGCTCCTCGCCACCATCACCGCCAGCTCTTTTTCAAAATCGACGAACTCTTCCAGGAAAGTTTCCCCCTGTAGAGCGTCCTTTAGGTCCCCTTCATCCCGTATGATAAAAACACCGCGGCCGTCGTACCCGCCCCTGCACGCTTTTTGAACGACAGGAAAACCGAGCTCCTTAACCGAAGATTCCAAACTATCCTCTACTTTTTTCCATCTGGCAGTGAGTATGCGGTTTTTAATCAGCACCTCTTTCTGTGCGGATTTGTCCTGAATGATTTCTAAAAGGCCCGGCGACGGGTAAATCCTGTGACCTTCCGCTTCCAGCTCTTTAAGGACGCCCGTGTTGATGTGTTCTATTTCGTAGGTGGTTATGTCGCTTTTTAAAACGGCCGCCCTTATTTTTTCCCCGTCGTACAGGTCCCCCACAATCTGGCGGTCCGCCACCTGGCCGGCCGGGGAATCCGGCGTGGGGTCCAGAACCGTGACGAAAAAACCAAATTTTTTGGCTTCCACGGTGAGCATTTTCCCCAGCTGTCCGCCGCCTATAATCCCGATTTTCAAGTGCGCGGCAAAACCCATTATTTCCACTCCCAAACAATTTAAAATTCGAACTAAATGGTAATAAATAAAAAAAATATACGGCAAGATCCTTACTTTTAAATAAAGCAGAGTTTGCCTGGTTTGTCAATATAAAATAAAAAATTAAAAGCCCGCCGGCGGCTAACTATCGATACCAATTGGTTTGCGGTACCTCGCTAACCCCGGCAGGTATTATTATTTTCTCCCGAAAAAAACGCCTTATAATGACAATCTTCTGGAAAGCCTGGGAAAAAAGCCATTGGGAAATACCGCCACAAGGTAAATGAAAATTAAATAAAGAGTGAAGCTGTGGGGAATTATATCAATGAGCAAAGAACATCGCATGGTGTAATTTCGTAAAACCTATTGCGCTGAGTTATTATTCAACATTACTGTTATGCCGATTAAAATTGGAGTGATGAAGATGAGAGCGCTGTGGAGAGGTTCCATCAGCTTCGGTCTGGTTAATGTTCCCGTAAAGATGTACGCCGCCACCGAGAGAAAGAGCATAAGCTTCCGCCAGATTCACAGGGCGTGCGGTACCCCCATTCGCTATGAAAAGGTATGTCCCGTATGCGGCCGCAAGGTAGAAGATGATGAAATCGCCCGGGGCTACGAGTATGAAAAGGGGAGATTTGTGATAATCGAGGACGGGGACCTGGAGAGCATACCAGACAGGACCACCAGGACTATAGATATTGTGGACTTTGTGGATTTGAAGGAAATTGACCCCATCTATTTCGACCATTCCTATTTTCTTGGGCCGGAGGAAACCGGGCAGAAGGCTTATATACTTTTGAGAAAGGCCATGGAGGAAGCGGGGAAGATTGGCATCGCAAAGGTGGTGATCCGGGCAAAGCAGAGCCTGGCCTGTCTCCGCCCCTACGGTGAACACCATCTGGTCATGGAGACCATGTTTTTCCCCGACGAGGTGAGAAATGCGGCGGAAATTCCCATATCGCCGGATGTAAAGCTTCATGAAAACGAGGTCAGGATGGCGGTTCAACTGGTGAGTTCCCTTTCCACCGGCTTCAGGCCGGAAAAATATACCGACGAGTACCGGAAGGCCTTGCTTGAAATCATACGGGCCAAGGTGGAAGGTGAAGAAGTGACAATACCCGCGGCCCGGGAAGAAAAGGTTGTGGACCTCATGGAAGCCTTAAAGGCGAGCCTTGCCCTGGCGGAAAAAGAAAAGGAAAAAGAGGATAAAGCCAAAACCCCCGGCAGGAGGGGGCGCAAAAAGAAAGTCGCCGGCTAAATGAGCCCTGATGTCCGATGGCCCAAACCCTTTAAGTTGTCTTTACCTCAGGCTAAGATGAAGGCTGGGGCAAAAGGCATCTGTCCGGGGGTTCATCGACAATGGCCTGGATGCTCGGCTGCCTGATGGTCCCCCTTTCGGTCCATTCGATAAATTTAATTTTTACGGTGATCCTGGGTTTAACCCAAAGAATACCCTTGAGCCTTTCCGGTTTATTGACAAACGGCCGCTCAAGGGCTGCCAGCGGTTTTAATCTTTGTGTCAGGTCCTTCCATTCATTTGCGGTCAATTTTCCCGTGCCGGCATGCCCTACGTACCATAGCCGGCCCGTTTCGTCATACAGGCCCAGCAGCACGGCGTTTACCACGTTGCCCCGGAAAGTTGCTCCTCCTATGACGGCAGTCAGGTCCCTGTAATTTTTTATCTTCTGCCAGCGGTCGTTTTTACCGCCGACAATATACCTGCTGTCAATATCCTTGCACACGATACCTTCCATATCCTCCGCCTTTATCACATTGAATAATCCTTCTGCGTCGGTAAAGTTTTCGACAAGTTGTAAATCCTCCTGCGGGGTGACTGTTTCCGCCAGGATTTGCTGCCTCTGGTGCAGAGGAAGCCCCGTAATCCACTTCCCGTTGTAATATAAGATGTCAAATATCATATAGGAGACTGGAATCGACCGCCGGGCTCGTTCCACATTTTCGGGTTTACGGATTCCGTCCCTTCGCATAACTTCGTGGAATGAAGGCTTGCCGCCAGAAAGGGCTATTATCTCACCGTCCAGGATGACCGATGAAGCGGAACAATATCGAGCGATATCGAGGAATTCCGGATACTGCACGGTCCTTTCATTTCGCCTGCGGTTGAACAACCTGACCTCATTTCCATCATAGTAAGTGAGGACGCGGACGCCGTCCCACTTAACCTGGGCTATCCACCGCTCTCCGGCCGGTATTTTTTCCGCACGTATTGGTTCAAACGGAATAACGGGTGTAAGCAACATGTCCGCTCCCTGATAAATCGATTTTTTATTTTCCCGACTGTAAGTTTCTAGATATAAGCGTTACTGATTAATGACCGTTCTTTATTTAAATAGGATGCCCGCTTTCGAGATTTTTTAAAATTTGTACTCCGGGATTTTTGGTATAATAGAAGTAAATTAAACTGCTCTTCCGGGATTTGAGGACAGGGGTGCGGCCTTGGCGGTGGAGAAATATCTGTAAAACGAAAATCTTGAGTTTGCGGCAAAAATGGAACAGGCCTGCACGGGTTGTTAAAAAGCCCTTAAAAGGGAATCATAACTTTATAGACCCCGATGGAATTTGAAAATGTGTTTGGGGCAGGTGTCTGTTTTGCCGCTGGTTTATGTGGAAAATGAAAAACTCAACCTCACAAACCTTTCAAAGGTGTTGTGGCCCGAAGACGGCATTACCAAAGCCGAGTTTATAAACTACTATACAGAAATGGCTCCGTTTATATTGCCCCATCTAAAAGACCGCCCCATGGTTTTTACCCGGTATCCGGACGGCATATACGGCAAAGCCTTCTACCAAAAGAATATCCCGGAATACGCCCCTGACTGGCTTAAAACTTACGAGGATTTCCATGATGAGAAAACGGTGCGGTACGCCGTTATAAACGACACTCGAAGTTTGCTATGGGCGGCCAACCAGGCCAGCATAGAGCTGCACCCCTGGCTCTCCAGAATAGGTTCGGTGGAATACCCGGATTTTGTGGTGTTTGACTTTGACCCAATGGAGGACACCAATTTCGAGGATGCCAGGGAAGTGGCCCTGGCCTTGAAAAAGCTGCTGGACATGTCCGGTCTGGTGGGATTTCCCAAAACTTCCGGGGCCACGGGGCTGCAGGTTTATATCCCCATAGAGCCCAAATACACGTACGAAGAAGTGCGGGTTTTTGCCCGGTTTTTCTGCAAAGTTCTGGAAAAGACCTTCCCCGATATAACCACCACCGAACGCAGTGTGGATAAGAGAGAAGGCAAGATGTACCTGGATTACCTGCAAAACGTGAGAGGCAAGACCATAGTGGCCCCCTACAGCCCGCGCCCGAAAAAGGGGGCGCCTGTTTCGTGCCCGGTGACCTGGGAGGAGCTGAAACAGGGGGTTGTGCCGCAAATGTTCCACATTAGGAACATGCCCGCGAGGGCTAAGGAAAAGGGCGATCTGTTTAAAGGTGTTTTGACGATTAAACAGCACATAGACAGGTGGTTGAAATGAAGGCCTTTTTTAAATGAAGGAGGGCATTGCATGAACATAACTTTTGGCTGGTTTCTGGATTTGTCCATTATCTTTTTTCTTATAATGGCGGGAGTAGTTTTTTTTCTGATAATAAGGAGTATCCTTGGAATTTTTCTTCGAAGGTAAATTTTCGTAAAAACTACGGGTCTCAGGGAGTGGATTGTTGTGGCCAGAGTTCTGGTTATCGGCGGAGGGCCGGGAGGCCTTTATGCCGCTGCCGAGGCGGCAAAACACGGATTTGATGTGACTCTAATGGAAAAGGGTAAAATAGGCGAAAATATCCGGTGCGCAGAAGGCTTTTTTGATGTACTGAAACGCCTGGGTAAGCCCTGCGCCGGAGTCAGGTTCAAGGTGGAAGAACTTGTTATAAAAGCAGGTTCTACATACCGGTTTGACGTAAGGCCTTTGTTTTTATGGATGATAGACAGGAGCACCTGGCAAAAAGAACTGGCGAAGAGGGCTGCGGAAACGGGCGTGATTATAAAAGAGGACTCGCCGGTTAAGCCAGAAGACCTGAAAAAATTGAAGGGAGATTACGATTTTATAATAGACGCCAGCGGGGCGCCTTCAATAACCTCCAGGGTTTACGGCTTTTCGGGTTTTTATAAAAATCACTGCGGCAGGACGGTCCAGTACACTGTGGAAGGAGACTTCTCCCACATCGGCAACCGCCTTAAAGTCGGTTTTTTGCCGGATTTCTGGGGCTATTACTGGATATTCCCGAAAGGAAAGGATGAACAGGGGAGGGAGACGGCCAATGTGGGCATAGGCAACTTTGATTCGGCGGATAAACGGAAATTGTGGGGCATGCTGGATGATGTGATGAGGCGGGAAGGGTTGGACGGCCCCGGCTACAGGGTTATAAAATCCCTCGGCGGGATTTGCCCTTCGAAAATGCCGGAAAAGCTCATCTACGACAACATCCTGCTGGTGGGAGATGCGGCGGGGCTAACATCACCGCTGCATGGCGGGGGTATAGATATGGCGGTTATTAGCGGCATCGAAGCGGCCCGCGCCATATCCAGAGACCTGACCGGCTACGAGCGGCGGATAAGGAGCATTTTTTCACGGAGGCTGGAATTCGAAAAAACCGTTGCCACGGCATGGGGAAAGATGTCCTTTGAAAGGGTGGAAAGGGTCCTGGCAAGGGCTTGCAAATTTAAGTTTTACAGGGTTTTATTCAACCCCCGATTTTACACCCCAGCCACAGCCGCGCTTTTTAAATTTATCGCCTAGCAAGAAAAACTGCAGCAAATATTTCCGGAGCCGCATCAAAATCATAATTTTAAATCATATTTTATATATTTTTATATTGACAGCAATTTGGCCTGCTTGATATAATCATAAAAAACTGAATACGATAAAGGTTGTAAAACCTCTTATCAAGAGAGGTGGAGGGACTGGCCCGATGAAACCCGGCAACCGTTAGAAGCCCCCCTTCTAAAATGGTGCCAATTCCTGCAGAAGCATAGTCTTCTGAAAGATAAGAGATCTTGCGGATGGAGAGATTGAGGCCTCTTATCTTGAGAAGAGGCCTCAAGTTTTTATATGGCAGTTTCATCGCCGGTTAAGAAGAGAATCCGGGCGCAAGGGAAATGCTCATATAAAAACATGAAAAATATTGTGAAAGGAGTCAGCCGTACGGAATCTGGCTTGAAAAACAAGTTGAAGAAAGGTTTATTTACTGTTACCGTGGAAATTTCATCTCCAAAAGGCACGGATCTGGAAAGAGTTCTTGCTGATGTAAGGGAACTGGAAGATTACGCGGATGCGGTTAATATTTGCGACAACCCGATGGCCAATATGAGGATGGGGGCAATACCCCTTGCGCATATAATTCAGGAAAGAACGGGGGTCGAAACAATTCCCCACTTAGCCTGCAGGGACGGGAATGTGATCGGCCTCCAGTCGGAAGTTTTAGGAGCCTGGGCCCTCGGAATAAGAAATATTTTCGTTGGGAGGATAAAAGTGTGTCGACTTTTTTAGAAGCAATTAGAGAGAAAATAGTGGTTTTCGACGGCGCCATGGGCACCGAACTTATCAAACGGGGCCTGAAAGCCGGCGAGTGCCCGGAAGCCTGGAACGTCTACCGCCCGGAGGCGGTAATGGATATTCACAGGGCCTATATCGAGGCCGGAGCCGACGTAATAGAGACAAATACATTCGGGGCCAACCGCGTCAAACTTTCCCACTTCGGCATGTCCGGCAGGGTGAGAGAAATAAATTTAAGGGCGGTGGAAATCGCAAAAAAGGCCTCGGGCGAAAAGGCTCTTGTGGCTTTATCCGTCGGCCCCACGGGGATGCCTGTGGAGCCGTACGGCCCTACGGCCCTGGAGGAGGCCATAGACGTCTTTAAAGAGCAAATAGCCGGCGCCCTGGAGGCCGGGCCGGATTTGATAGTGGTGGAGACCATGAGCCAGCTTTCGGAAGCCCGGGCTGCGGTGCTGGCGGCCCGGGAGCTTTGCGACATTCCGGTGGCGGTCACCATGACCTTCGAAGAGACGGGCCGGACCATCACGGGCACAGACCCGGCCACGGCCCTCTTTGTCCTGGGCTCCATCGGCGCCGATGTGGTCGGGATAAACTGTTCCCTGGGCCCGGATAAAATGGCGGCGATCCTGGCTGAAATGGCAAGATACCGCCATATCCCCCTTCTGGTCCAGCCCAATGCCGGCATACCGGAATTTGCCGACGGCCGGACCGTTTACCACCTTTCACCCCGAGAGTTCGCCGAAAGCTGCGTTAAGCTGGCGGATGCGGGATTAAACGCGCTGGGGGGCTGCTGCGGCACCACCCCGGAACATATAAGATTGCTGAAGGATAAAGTCCGCGGGCGAAAACCCCGGCAAATAACGCCCGGATCCGAAACCGTCCTGTGTTCCGACAGGCTGACGGTGTTCTTATGCCGGGATAAACCGGTAAAGGTCATAGGAGAGAGGATTAATCCCACCGGAAAAAAGCTCCTGGCCGAAGAACTGAAGGCCGGTTCCTTAAACCGCGTGGTGGAAGAGGCCCTTGCCCAGAAAAAGGCCGGGGCCCATATCCTGGATGTGAATCTGGGAGTTCCCGGCATAGATGAGCAGGCTTTAATGAAAAGGGCCGTATTGCGCCTTCAGGAAACTGTAGACCTTCCCCTTTGCCTTGACAGCAGCAATCCCGATGCCATTGAAGCGGGCCTCAGGGTATACAGCGGCAGGGCGCTGGTAAATTCGGTAAACGGCACCGGCGGAAGTCTTGAAAAAATACTGCCCCTCGTCAAAAAATACGGGGCGGCCGTCATAGGCCTTACCATGGATGAGAGGGGTATCCCCGAGAAGGCAGAGGAAAGATTTAAGATAGCAAAGAAGATCGTAGAAGCCGCCGCCGGGTACGGCATTCCAAAGCAAGATGTGATAATCGACTGTCTCACCCTTACGGCGGGAGTCCGGCAGGAACAGGCAATGGAAACCGTTAAAGCCATAAGGATGGTCAAAGAAGAGCTGGGGTGCCTCACCGTCCTGGGGGTCAGCAATATTTCCTTCGGCCTTCCGGAAAGAAATGCCGTAAACGGCGTTTTTCTGGCCATGGCGCTGGAGGCGGGTCTGGACCTTCCCATTATAAACCCGCTGGATGACGGGTTGTGGAAAGTCGTAAGGGCCGCCGGCGTGCTGACCGGGAGGGACAAAAATGCGGCCGAATATATAGCCTTTGTAAAATCGGGGGCCGGGGAGAATAACGCGGCTATAAACTCAGGCGGCACACGGGCGGACAAGGAGCTGTATAAAGCGGTGGTGGAGGGCCGCGGGGCGGCGGTGGAAGAATACCTGGAAGAATTGTTCCGCAAGGGGATGGAGCCTTTGAAGATCATAGACGGCATATTAGTGCCCGCTCTGAACGAGGTGGGAGAAAAGTATGAAAGCGGAGAATATTTTATCCCCCAGCTTATGCAGTCGGCGGAAACCGCCCGGCGGGCTTTCGACGCAGTAAAAAAGCGCTTCCCGTCGGGACTTAAAAAAAGTGCCGTGAAAGTGGTGCTGGCGACGGTCAAAGGCGACATCCACGACCTGGGGAAAAACATAGTGAGGGTGATAATGGAAAACTACGGCTTTGAAGTTATAGACCTGGGCAGAGATGTGGATCCGGGGGCAATAGCGGGAGAAATAGAAAAACACCCCGATGTGATGCTGGTGGGTCTCAGTGCCCTTATGACCACCAGCATACCTTCCATGGAAAAAACAATTCGGGAGATAAAAAGTCGATTCCCCCGGTGCAAGGTGGTGGTGGGGGGCGCAGTACTGAGCGAGGCGCTGGCAAGGCGCATAGGGGCGGATTTTTACGCCAGGGACGCCATGGAAGGCGTAAAAGTGGCGGAAAAGGTCTACGGTGCAGCAGGACAGCCCGCGGAAACCTAGAAACATTTTTTTGACGGGGTGTTGAACTTGCCTGTAGTTGAGTTGCCTGTCAGGGTTGATAAAGAGCTGGTTTTAAAATACCTGGGCTGCGGAGGAAAAAGAAGATTTTCTTCACGCATCCTTGAGGAAATTGACGGTGCTTCAGCGCGTGCGGAGGAATTTATGCATCCCGCGGTGTGCTACGATTTCTTCAACTTTTTTGCCGATGAAAGGCAAAAAAAAGTGTTTCTCCCGGGAGGGAAATTCTTTTCCGGCGAATATATAGTCAAAAGCCTTATCGAGACGGATTGCGTCGTGGCGGCCGTAGCCACCCTGGGCCGGGGCGTGGACGAAGAGATCTCGCGATGTTTTGACAGGGGGGATTTTTTGAGGGGGATTATCCTTGACGCCGCGGCGAATGCCGCGCTAAATCGGCTGGTTGAAGATTTTAAGGCTCATCTTTTAAGGTCGGCCGCTTTCAAAAACCGCGGCCTCACCCGCTGCCTCAGCCCGGGCCGGGGCGACTGGGACATAGGAGATCAGGAGGCCATTTTTTCACTGCTGGATGCGGAGGCCATCGGCGTCACCCTCAATGAAAACCGCATGATGAGCCCTGCAAAATCTCTTACCGTGGTCTTCGGCACAGGAGAAAATGTGGGTGTGCCGCACGATGTTTTATGCAGCGGATGCGATATGAAAATGTGCAATTACCGATAAAAAATCCTGCGCTTAAAACCGCAGGATTTTAGCTTTATAAAACTTATTATGCTTTTTATACGGCGCTTGTTTTGCTATTTTACTTTGCCTTTTGGGACCATGCGCCGGGTTATCTCGGTAAGCTCCCTTGTAAAGCTCGAAATGGGTTTTCCCGCTCGGATTCCTTCGGCGATTTTTTTAAGGCGGGTTACCAGGTTGGGATCGGTGGTCACGTTAACGGCTTTGATCCGGGTATCCGCCCTTTTTACCGCGTCCGCCACCTTTGTCTTGATTTCATTGGTCTTTTTGGCCTCGACTCCCGGTTTTATCTCCAGGCCTACAAAGGCCGTGGAACCGGAGACCACCACTGTGGCGGATTTTACGCCTTCCACTTTTGCGGCGGCGTTGGAAAGTTTGGAGGCCAGAGCATTGGCGGGCGAAGGAGCGGGCTTTTTGGCCGGAGTCCTCCTGACTATGCGGCTCGGAGGGGCGGGTTTTGGGGCCGGTCTGCGGCTCACGGCACAGCCGCCGGTGGTCAGAGCAAAGACGGTAATCATTATCAGGATCGAGGCTAGAAATCTTTTCATAAAAATACCCTCCTTCCTTGAATTTATGATGAGCAACTCGACTGTTTTTATACTGTTGTTTTCCGGTTTATCTGGAAGCAGTTTACCATGTATTATTTGTGTTATAATATATCTGAGGTGATTTTTTGTGTATGAGCTTATGGCTCAGCTTGCCAAATATGTATTAATAGCGCTGATCTACTATTTTTTATATAATTTTTTGAAAGTGATGATAGCAGACCTCACAATGCAGCAGAATGCCAACAGGGATACGGGTTTTTTTCTTTTAACCGAGGACGGCAGGGAATACCCGCTGTTTAACGTGAATACCATCGGCAGGGCCGGCGATTCGGACATAATCATAGAAGACCCGTATCTTTCGAGCAAGCACGCCCTGATTGCCAGGAGGGGGCGGAGGATGATAATAGAAGACCTGCACAGTACCAACGGGACTTTTGTCAACGGCAAACGGGTGAAAAAACCCGTGGCTTTAAAAGACAGAGACGAGATAGTGCTGGGAGGCAAGAAGTTTATTTTTTTGAGGAGGGAAACCGGTGGAGTCAAAGATGGAAGCCGTCTATAACAAGTCCCTGAGCGCCATAGTTCTGGTGGGATTTGTCTCATTTTCGCTGCTCGCCGTGAGGACCCGCCCCTTTTCCCCTCTGCCTGTTTACGGTGCAATAGCCTTTGCGGTGATTATGTTCACGGCGCATTTTTTGACGGGTCACATACTTAACGGGCAGGATGCTTCTCTTTTTATACTGGCGTGCTTTATCACGGAACTGGGACTCATAATACTTTACAGAATAAATCCCGAAATATTTTTAAAACAGATAACCTGGTTTGCTGCCGGCGCCCTGCTATTTATATTTAGCTCGATTGTAGTGAAGTACTGGATTAAGGTAAATCTGGCTCCCGTGTTTTTTTATTTAGCGACGGCGGCCCTGCTTCTGGCCCCCCTGCTTTTTGGCGTGGAAAAAGGCGGCTCCAGAAGCTGGATAAGGATCGGTGATTTTACATTTCAGCCTTCGGAACTGGCCAAAATTACTTTTGTGCTGTTTCTGGCCGGAGTTTTAAAAGAAGGGAAAATAAAGAATTTACCGTGGTTTTCCGCGCAAATACTGACGGTGGCGGGCCTGCTGGTGCTTTCCAGGGACCTGGGCGGAGCCCTGCTCTTTTATCTCACCGCTCTGGTCCTGGTCTTCGCCGCCACTTCCAGATGGGATTTAACAGCACTGGGATTAATAATGCTGGGGATTACCGGCATTGCCGGTTATTATGTATTCGGCCACGTCAGGATCAGGGTGGAGGCATGGCTCAATCCCTGGCAGGATGTACCCGGCAAGGGCTATCAGATCGTGCAGTCCCTTTTTGCCATAGCCCAGGGTGGCTTTTTTGGAACGGGGCTGGGTCTGGGCCATCCGGAGTATATCCCGGCGGTGGCCACCGATTTTATTTTTTCGGCCTTTTCAGAGGAAATGGGCTTCCTGGGGGCCGCCGCGGTGATAATACTTTACTTTCTGCTGGTATATCGGGGAATTAAGATTTCACTTTCGTCAAAGGATGAATTTCTGGCCATGGTGGCTCTGGGAATTACCGCACTGTTCGGCTTGCAGATATTTACGATTATAGGCGGCGTTATAAAGCTCATCCCCATGACGGGCGTAACGCTGCCCTTCATGAGTTATGGGGGTAGTTCCATGCTGATGAGTTTCATTTCCCTGGGGATACTGAACGGCATCAAACTCAGAGAAGGAAGTGAAGAGGCCGGTGAATAAATTCGAAAAAAACACTAAAGTGGTTTTCGCCGTTTTTTGCGCGCTTTTTCTATTCCTTATCGCATACCTGACATATTTTCAGGTCTACGAGAGGGATAAACTCATCCAGAGTTCTTACAACAGGAGACTTTGGGAACAGGAAGAAAAGGTATTGAGAGGAACCATTTATGACGCCGGAGGAAGGCCTCTGGCGGACTCAATCATAGAAGGCGATCAAAAGAAAAGGATTTACCCCGGAGGGGAAGCTTTCGGCCCCTTAATAGGTTACTCCGACAGAAAATTGGGCCGGGCGGGTCTGGAGGAGGTCCTGAACGGTGAACTCCTGGGGCTTTCGGAAAAGGACCCCATGGTTGTCCTGCGCCAGAAAATCCTTGGGGTCTCGGATCGGGGCAATGATGTTTACCTCACCATCGACTCCGAACTTCAGAAGACGGCCTATAGAATGTTTCGGGGCCGTAAAGGCGCCCTTGTGGCCATGGATCCGAATACCGGGGCAATACTGGCGATGGTCAGTTCGCCTGGGTTTGACCCTTCAAAACTGAATGAAAGCTGGGATGACCTTGTGCGGAATCCGGATAAACCCCTCATAAACAGGGCCACCACGGGCCTGTATCCACCGGGGTCGTCCTTTAAAATAATTACCCTTGCCGCCGCCCTTTCAAACATACCCGGTATCGAAAAAAAGGTCTATTATACCCCTGGTTATGTCAAGGTAAACGGGAGGATAATACGGGACTACGAGGGCCTCCGGGCCGGTGAATACGATTTGAAAACCGCATTTCGCTATTCCAGCAATTCGGTGTTTGTAAAAATAGGCCAGGAAGTGGGGAGAGACAAACTTTTTGCCATGGCCGAAGCCTTCGGCTTTAACTCGGCGGCTTCCTTCGATATGCCGGCCGCCATAAGCAGCTTTCCCAGGCCGCCGCTCATTGGAGGTCAGGTGGAGCTGGCCGAAGACGCCATAGGCCAGGGCAGAATTCTGGCCACCCCTCTCCAGATGGCGAGGGTGGTTTCGGTTATCGCCGGCGGAGGGAGGCTTACAATCCCTTACATCATTCAAAAATCGGTGTCTCCCCTGGGAGGCGTTAAAATATATCACCAGAATGAGGCGTCAAAACAGATAATTGACAGGGCTGTAGCCGATAGGATAAAGGAGCTCATGGTGGATGTGGTGCAAAACGGGACCGGCATGCCGGCCGGCATAAAGGGAATTACGGTGGCGGGCAAGACCGGCAGCGCCGAAAACCCCCACGGCAAAGCCCATGCATGGTTTGTGGGCTTTGCACCGGCGGAAAATCCCAGGATAGCCGTGGCCGTAGTGGTGGAAAACGCCGGTTCGGGAGGAAAAAACGCCGGCCCCATCGCCCGGGAAGTGATGCTGCACTACCTGAGCCGGGAGAATGAGAAACGATAGAGGAGGAGATTTAATTGAAGAAAAGTCTTCTGGCTGACGGGGCACTCCTGTTTTTAACGATAAATTGGGGCCTTAACTTCGTGATAATGAAAGACGCTCTGTCCGATATAACACCTTACATGTACCTGGGCGTCAGATTCATCCTGTCTTCGCTTTTGCTGGCACTTGTTTTTTTCCGCCAGCTGCTTCATATAAAAAAACAAGACCTTGCAGGAGGTCTTCTCATAGGCGCTTTTTTGTTTTTGGGTTTCGTCACCCAGACGGTGGGGCTTATCTATACCACCCCGGCAAAATCCGGGTTTATCACGGGCAGTAATGTGGTGATGGTACCGTTCCTGGCTTATTTCCTGAACAAAAACTTCCCCGGCTGGCACCAGGTGCTGGGGGCATCAATTACATTTATTGGCATGGGAATAGTATCCATTAATAGAAACTTTACGGTGAATTACGGCGATGTACTTACCCTGGCATGCGCCGTGTTTTTCGCCCTGCAGATTGTCTTTACAGAGTACTACGTAAAAAGGGCGAATCCTATAAACATCGCCGTGGTTCAAATAAGCCTGGTGGGCGTCCTCACGACGGCCATAGGCCTTGCCGCGGAACCCTTGCCAAAACACCTGGACGGCAGTCTGTGGGCGGCAATTATATACGGGGTGATATTTTGCACAGCCGGGGCCTTTGTCATCCAGAACGTGGCGCAAAAATACACCAGCTCCACTCACGCGGCCGTTATCATGTCGCTGGAATCGGTATTTGCTGGTCTGTTTTCCTGGCTCCTCTGGAAAGAACCTTTAACCTTTAAAACCGTGTGCGGTTTTGCCCTGATGCTGGCCGGCGTCTTGATAACCGAATTGATGCCGGCCGCGGAAAAACCCGAAGCTCTCGATTTTCATTCTCCAAGATAGGCCTTTTTTACATCTTCGTTATTGAGCAGGTTTTGAGCGGTGTCTTCCAAGACAATGCGGCCTGTTTCTATGACATAACCCTTGTGGGCGATGGAAAGGGCCATCTGAGCATTCTGTTCGACGAGCAGGATGGTTGTACCTTCTCGGTTTATTTCCAGAATGATGTCAAATATATTTGACACTATTTTTGGCGCCAGGCCCATGGAAGGTTCGTCCAGAAGCAGTAGTTTCGGCTTGGCCATCAAGGCCCTGCCGATAGCCAGCATCTGCTGTTCGCCGCCGGAAAGAGTACCGGCGATCTGCTTGAGCCTGGCCTTTAATACGGGAAAAAGTTCAAAGACCCTGTCCAGGTCTTTTTTTATTTCGTTTTTGTCCCTGTTAAGATAGGCTCCCAGCTGGAGGTTTTCCAGCACCGTCATGCGGGGGAATACACGCCGCCCTTCCGGGACCATGGCT
This sequence comes from Thermorhabdus hydrogeniformans, assembly GCF_049310025.1. Classification (NCBI taxonomy): domain Bacteria; kingdom Bacillati; phylum Bacillota; class Clostridia; order Thermosediminibacterales; family Tepidanaerobacteraceae; genus Thermorhabdus; species Thermorhabdus hydrogeniformans. The sequence continues at coordinate 44,052 of NZ_JBJYKD010000006.1, forward strand.
ATACCCGATTCGATTATGTCTGCGGTGGGCTTATTTGTTATGTCTTTACCCTGAAAGTAAATTTTTCCCGACGTGGGGTTCACCAGACCGCAGATGGTTTTGAGCGTCGTGGTTTTTCCGGCGCCGTTGGCTCCGATGACGGTGACTATCTGGCCCTGATTTATTTCCAGCGAGACCCCCTTTAGTGCCTGAATATTGCCGTAATGGGTTACTACATTGTCTAATTTAAGCATCGGCGGTCCCCCTTGTGAGATTTTTCGCCCAGATAGGCCTTAATAACTCTTTCATCGTTGCGCACTTCATCCGGGGGCCCGTCGGCGATTTTTTTGCCGTAATCCAGCACCATTACCCTCTGAGATATCCCCATAACCAGTTTCATGTCGTGCTCGATAAGCAGCACCGTTTTCCCCATTTCGTTTATCTTTTCTATCAAATCTATAAGCTCGTTGGTCTCCTGGGGGTTCATGCCCGCCGCGGGTTCGTCCAGCAATACAAGCTCAGGCTCCGTGGCCAGAGCCCTGGCCATCTCCAGGCGGCGCTGCATGCCGTAAGGGAGGTTTTTGGCCTTTTCGCCGCAAAGGCCATCAAGACCCACAAATTCCAGGATTGCCATAGCCTTTTCTCTTGTTTCCTTTTCTTCTTTGCGCACATGGCGGGTTTTGAAGATCGCTCCCAAAACACCCGTCCGTGTGCGGCAGTGCTGGCCTATTATCACATTGTCAAGAACGCTCATTTCACCGAAGAGCCTTATGTTCTGGAAGGTGCGCGCAATGCCCATCTTTGTGATCTCATATGGCTTGAGATTGTTTATCTGCTTTCCCTTGAAGCTGATTGTGCCGCCGGTGGGGGAATAAACCCCGGTCAGGAGATTGAAGAGGGTGGTCTTGCCCGCACCGTTGGGCCCTATAAGGCTCAGGATCTCTCCCCGTTTTATATTTATATCGACGGAATCCAGGGCTGCAAGGCCTCCGAAAACCATCGTCAAACCCGTTCCTTCTAAAAGTGTCATTTATTCCTGACCCCCTTTCTCTACAGTTTTTCTTTTAAAGATGCCCGAACCCTTAAAAACTGAAACATCGGTCTGGCCCATTATGCCCTGGGGCCTCACTATCATCATTATTACGAGCAGTATGCCGTAGAACACCATGCGGTACTGGGAGACCGCGGGAGATATGGACCTTAAAAATTCCGGCAGCACCGTTATGATGCCGGCTCCCAGGATGGCCCCGTAGGTGTTGCCCATGCCGCCGAGCACCACCATGCAGAGGATTTCAATGGACTTCATGAAGCCGAAAATATTGGGATTAATATAACGGAATAGAAAAGCGTAAAGACCTCCCGCAATGCCGGCGTAAAAGGCTCCGAGGACAAACGCCAGAATTTTAAAACGCGTTGTATTAATCCCCATAGCTTCGGCGGCCAGCTCATCTTCTCTGATGGCGATAAACGATTTTCCCACCCTGGAATTCATAATCCTGTTCAGTGAGAAAATCGTCAAAACTACCGCTATCACCACAATATATATGTTGGTTACTTTCGGAATGCCGCGCAGACCCATGGGTCCGCCGGTAATTTTGAGATTCAGGATGATGTTCCGCATGATCTCGCCGAACCCCAGAGTGGCTATGGCCAGGTAATCGCCCTTCAGCCTGAGCGTAGGCACTCCGATTATAAATCCGAATACGGCGGCAACGGCGGCTCCCAGGATAAGCGCCACAAGAAAAGGAAGGTGAAGTTTCAGGACTAGTAGAGTCGCCGAATAGGCGCCCAGTCCCATGAAAGTAGCGTGGCCAAGAGAAAGCTGGCCGGTGTAGCCGGAAATGAGGTTGAGACTGACGGCCAGTATGATGTTTATTCCGATTACTGTCAGGATCTGCAGATAATAATCATTCACCTATTTGTCACCTACACTTTCTCTTGAGCCCTTCGACCCAGAAGGCCGGTGGGCTTTAATAACAGTATTATAATCAATACGGCAAAGGCTATGGCGTCCTTGTACTTGGACATGTAAACGGCTCCGAAGACTTCCACCAGGCCGAGGATAAGCCCTCCGACCATGGCGCCCGGGATGTTGCCGATACCTCCGAGTACGGCGGCGACAAAGCCCTTGAGGCCCGGGAAAAATCCCATCATCGGGTCCACGGAATTAAAATAAACGCCCACCAGCGCACCGGCTGCGCCGCCCAGAGCCGAGCCGATGGCGAACGTGAAAGAAATCACCCGGTCTATCTTTATGCCCATGAGCTGGGCCGTCTCTTTATCCTGGGCCGTAGCCCTCATGGCCTGGCCGATTTTCGTCTTTTGAATCAGCAGGTGCAGGCCCACCATCAGGAAAATTGAAATCAGCAATATTAAAAGCTGCAATGAAGATATTTGAATTGATTTCCCCAGCTTAAAGCTGACAATATTGAAATTCACCGGGAAAGCCCTGGCCTGAGGCCCGGCGGCAAGAAGCGCCACATTTTGGAGGAATATGGACACCCCGATGGCACTGATAAGCGGGGCAATGCGGTTGGCTTTCCTCAGCGGCCTGTAGGCCACTTTTTCTATGACCACCCCCAGAATACAGGAACCGGCCATGCCTGCAAGAAGCGACAGGGCGAAAGGAAGCTTGTATACAGTAACCATTATAAGGCCTATAAAAGCTCCCGTCATATAGATTTCACTGTGGGCAAAATTTATTAGTTCGAGGATACCGTAAACCATCGTGTATCCCAGAGCTATAAGAGAGTAAGTGCTGCCAAGAGTTAAGCCGTTAATTATCTGCTCGATGAACATATGGGCTCCATTCCTTTCTAAATGGGAAAGTCAATGGGCATAAAACACCCATTGACCTACTGTCTGTTTATTAATTGGATTACCTAACTTTGGCAAACTTGCCGTTTTCAACTTTAAGTATAATGATATCCTTTACGGCATCGCCGTTGGCAGCAAAGGAAGTGTTTCCTGTAATGCCCGGGAAGTCTTTTGTCTTTGCCATTTCGGCCTGCAGGGCTTCTCCCCCCTGCCCGCCGGCGTTCTTTATAGCCGTAAGCAGTATCTTTGCCGCATCGTAGGCCTGGGCGGCAAACATATCGGGTTCACTGTTGAATTTTTCTTTGTATGCTTTGACGAAATTCTGGACGCTTTCCGAAGGATCATCTGTGAAAAATCCCGCGGTGAAAATGGCTCCTTCGACGGCTTTTCCGCCCAGCTCTATAAGTTTTGGAGAGTAGAAGCCGTCGGCTCCGAGAATCTGCACCTTTAATCCCTGATCCTGGGCCTGCTGGGCAATCTTGGCGGCTTCGGTGTAGTAACCGGCTATATACAGAGCGTCGGGCTGGAACCCTTTAATCTTGGTCAGCTGGGCTCTGAAGTCGCTTTCACCGTCATTATATGTTTCTATATCCACCACCTGCCCCAGCTGCCCGGCCTTTTTTTCAAAGGCGTTTTTAAGCGAGAGACCGTAATCGTTGTTGGTGTACATTATGGCGAATTTCTTAAGCCCGAGGTCCTTGGCGGCGAATTCGGCCAGCTGTGTGGCCTGCACGTCGTCCGACAGGCAGTTCCTGAAGATGTAATCGCCTATGTCTGGAATGCCGGTGGCCGTTGAAGAAGACGATATCATGACCACTTTGGCGTCATTGGCTATGGGACCGGCCGTCATGGTTTCGGAGCTAATTACGCCGCCCACGATGGCCATCACCTTGTCCTGCTGGATGAGCTTTGTCGCGGCATTGGCGGCTTCGGCCTGGTCGCCGCGGGTGTCCTCCGAGATGAGCTTGATCTGCTTTCCGTTGATTCCGCCCGCCTTGTTGAACTCATCCACGGCTATCTCCACACCGTTTTTGGTGCTGATGCCGTAGGTCGCCACATTCCCCGTGAGAGGGCCGATGGTGCCGATCTTAATTACATCTTCGCCTTTGGGCTGCTCTGAAGAGGTGGAAGAACTGCCGGCCTGTTTCTGCCCGCAGCCTGTAACGGCGAAGAAAGTCAGGGCTAAAACTGTTAATAAGATAAAAACTTTAAAATATTTTCGCATGCATATCCCCCTTAAATTTTCAAAATATTATTTAACCAACAGACTTCTCTGGCGAGCTTTATGAAGGCGATCACCTCCAGGATAAAAAAATAGCAGGCTTCACCCATGACAAAACACAAGTGGAACCTGCCGCTGGAGTCTTTTATACTCACGGTGTACCAGAAAATCTCTGGCTGTACCGCTTGGACCGGACGCCTGAAAGGCCGGAACCCTAGGTACACTCCCACTTTACCAAGATGCAGCTGAATTTTATATATAATTATAAACGAATTTTTATAAATTGTCACTACCTTCAAAGGTTATAATTTATTTTTTATTCGATTTTTTTATGGATTCCGGGTTCTTTTAAGGTGACGGCGAGCAGGAGGCCGTTCAGGACGAGAATAGAGGTGATCAAAAATAATAATGTATAATTTAATTTCTGGATAATAAACCCCCCCACCACGGGCAGGAATGTCATCGGCGCGGTGGCGGTGTTGAGAAGGCCTATGTAAAGCGGTCTTTTTTCTTCGGGTGCCATCTTTAAGAGGAAATTGAAAATGCCGATCCACGACCCGCTGTATGTAAGCCCCAGAAGAGCAAAAATAACCGTATATAAAAAGATGAAGGGATAACCGTTTAAATAAAGCCGGTAACTGGTGAGAGCCAGAAGAGGAGAAATCATGGTGGCGAATCCGGTGATTAAAATCACCGGTTTGCTTCCGAGGGTGTCGTTTATTCTCCCCAGGATTACACCGGAGATCACATAGCCAAGCATCTGCGCCGATACGAAAAAGCCGACTGAGTCCGCGGCAAGCCCCAGCTTCTCCCGGGCAAAAACGACGTAAAAAGGCAGCGGTAAGAAAAAACATCTAAAAAGTACGTTTACAAAGACAAGCCTTTTTAGAGCCCCGTCGGCCTTAAAAACAGCGGGAACGTTTTTAAGAAAATTCCACAGATCGACCCTCTGCGGACTGGTTTCGGAGTTTTTTTCTCTCACCATTAAAAACGAAAGATAAGACATCGAGACCAGCAGAAAGCCCAGGAAAAATATCACGAAATAGTTGTAAGGAAAAACCAGATTTTTGCTGTCGAGAAGCTTCTTGATCAAAAAACCCGCGGCAAAGGCGAAACTGCCCCCGAAAAACTGCGTTACGGCATAATACCGGCCCCTTCTTTCGGCAGGGATGGATTTTGCAAATATATCGATCCAGGGCACCCCGGAGATGCCGTCACAAAAAGACAATACCACAAAAGATAAATAAAACAGGGTCAGGGCCAGAATTGGATTATTTGCGGCCAGCAGTGTGGAGAATGCCATCACACCTGCGGCCAGTCGGAGAAGGCCTCCCGCCCATACCACCACCGGCTTTTTATGCGGGAGGGCTTCCACGCGGTGTGCTACAAGAAGCTGGGGCAAAAACCAGCCGCAATTGCGTATGGTAGTAGTAAGGCCGATTAAAACCGGTGAGGATGTGAGAAGGCTGACAAAAGAAGGCACCACTGTGCCCGGGTCGAGGAAGGCCGAACCAATGTTGAAAAAAGTCGAGTCAAGGCTGAGGGCATTGAAATTGATGGCGCGTATTTTTTCCTCATCTACGTCACCCCTCAAAACATTTCCTGCACTGCCTTCACTGTGAAACTTTCTGCGCACCATAAAACCCCCGTATGTATATGTATGTAATACTTGAGTTTTATTTTCTACATTTCTCATTTTATTCCTCTACAATCACAAAAATTTGTGGTAGAATAAAAAGGACAATAAAAAAGTCTAGAATATTATAACAGTTGCGCATTCCATCGACGGAAGGGGATGAGTTTGGTTGCCGCTGTTTAACGCCGCCACAGTTGAAGAGGCGAGGAGTGTGTTGAGAGATCACCTTGAGGGTTATGCAAAAAAGACCGAGACGGTGGATCTGCTGTCGGCTTACGGCAGGGTGCTGGCGGAAGATGTGGTGTGCTCGGAGGATATCCCGGCTTTTAACCGCTCTACGGTGGACGGATTTGCGGTAATAGCCAGAGACACTTTTGGGGCAAGCGAGTCCATGCCGTCGCTCCTGGAGCTTGTGGGGGAAGTCAGGATGGGAGAAGAGGCCCGGCTGTCCGTAAAACCGGGACAGGCGGTTAAAATACCTACCGGAGGAATGCTGCCGGAGGGTTCTGACGCAGTCGTTATGCTTGAATATACACAATTACTTGACGACCGCACCCTGTGTGTAGAAAAGCCCGCGGCCCCCGGCGACAATGTGGTATCGAAAGGGGAAGACATAAAAAAGGGATGCATCGTCCTCAAAAGGGGGCATACCCTGAGGCCGCAGGACCTTGGCGCGCTGGCCGCCGTAGGTGTGGGCGAGGTGAAGGTTGTGAAACCCCCGATTGTTTCTGTCATATCTACCGGTGACGAAATAAGGCCTCCGGGAGAACGGGTTAAAGCCGGAGAGGTAAGGGACATAAACTCCTATGCCCTTTGCGGGCAGGTTATAAAATGGGGTGGCGCCCCCCGGCCGGCCGGGATAGTAAGAGACCGCTTCGACGAACTGCTTGAGGCCCTAAAATCGGCTTTAAGCGAGAGCGACCTGGTGCTTATATCGGGCGGCAGCTCCGTGGGGGCTCGGGACCATACTGTGGAAGTAATCCGAAGCCTGGGACAGCCCGGAGTGCTGGTCCACGGCCTCCCTGTAAAGCCGGGCAAGCCCACGATAATCGCCGCTGTGGGAGAAAAGCCGATTATCGGCCTTCCCGGCCATCCGGTTTCGGCCATGGTCATTTTCGAACTTATCGTCAGGCCTGCTATTTCCATTCTGCTTGGAAGGCCGGAGGATTTCGGTGGAATAAAAGTGTCCGCCAGGATTGCACGCAATATTCCTTCGGCAGCCGGCAGGGAAGACTTCATAAGGGTTAAGCTGGAAAGAAGGCAACAAGAGATGTGGGCTGTCCCCGTCCTGGGCAAATCGGGCCTGATATCCACGATGGTGGAATCCCACGGCCTTGCCAGGATTCCGCCGGAAAAACAGGGTGTCTTGGAGGGGGAACCGGTGGAGGTGGAGCTGTTCTGATGTGCTGCCGCTGGTTTATCTAGTGTTCATCGGTTTTTGATTTTAAGTTTTAAAAGAAAAATTATGCAGGGTGGTGTAATTTTGAAAAAAAGGGACGTTTACCTGGACAACATACCCCTTACGAAAGCCCGGAAGATATTTTTTGAGGATCTGAGGCAAAACGGCGCCATCGGGCCGACGGAGGCGGAATTTCTGGATGTCCGCCGGTGCCTTGGGAGGATTACCGCGGCTCCTGTTTTTGCGAAGATTTCGTCGCCCCATTACCACGCGGCGGCCATGGACGGCATTGCGGTGAATTCCAGAGTAACCTTCGGCGCCGATGAGAAGAACCCAAAAAGGCTTAGAGAAGGCGTTGATTTTTATTATGTGGATACCGGCGACCCCCTGCCGCCGGGGTGCGACACGGTTATTATGATTGAGGAAGTACATCCGGTGGGGGAAGGGGAGGTGGAGATAATAAGCTCCTATTCGCCGTGGGACAATGTCAGGAGTATAGGGGAAGACATCGTGGCCACCGAACTCATAGTGCCGGAAAACCACAGGCTCCGGCCTCCGGACCTGGCGGCAATCATTGCGGGCGGGCATACCGGAATAGCCGTCAGGAAAAAGCCGCTGGTGGCCATTATACCGACCGGCACCGAACTGGTATCCCCCGGCGAGGATTTAAAACCCGGCGACATTATAGAATACAATTCCGCCATGCTGGCGGGGTACGTGGAAGAATGGGGCGGCGAGGCCCTGGTGCTGGAAAAAGTCGCAGACGACTACGAAAAGATAAAGGCAAGGGTTAAAGAAGCACTGCAAAAGGCGGATGTGGTTGTGGTAAATGCCGGCTCTTCGTCGGGGAGTGAGGATTATACCGCCCTCTGCGTTAAAGAGCTCGGCACCCTCCTGGTGCACGGGGTTGCCGTAAGGCCCGGAAAACCGGTGATTTTGGGCAGGATAGGCAAGAAGCCGGTAGTCGGCATACCGGGTTATCCGGTTTCAGCGGCCCTTACCATGAATCTCTTCGTGAAGCCACTGCTCTACCTTATGCAGGGAATAGCGGCCCCGGAGGCTGAAAGACTGAATGCCGCCATATCCCGCCGGGTGGTTTCATCCATCGGTACCGAAGAGTTTTTAAGGGTCAAGCTCGGCCGCATAGGAGAGAAATTTGTGGCGTCACCCCTCTCGCGGGGAGCGGGGGTAATCACCTCCATGGTCAGGGCCGACGGCATTGTCAGGATACCGGCCCTGAAAGAAGGCCTGGAAGCCGGTGAGACGGTAGAAGTGGAGCTTTTGAGGGGAAAGAATGAGATTGAAAACACCGTAGTAATCATCGGCAGCCATGATGTGACGCTGGATCTCCTGGCCAATCAGGTAAAAAAGCTCTATCCGGAGCTTAATTTATCCTCGGCCCATGTGGGCAGCATGGGCGGCATCATGGCCTTAAAGCGCGGGGAAGCCCATATGGCGGGAATTCACCTGCTGGACCCGGACACCGGTGAATACAACCTCCCCTATATAAAGAGGTACCTGCCGGAAAAGCAAATCGCCCTGATAAACCTGTCTTACCGCCAGCAGGGGCTGATGGTGCCGAAGGGAAACCCCAGGGGCATCCGGGGAATACAGGACCTCAAGAGGGAAGATATAATTTTTGTCAACCGCCAGCGGGGAGCGGGCACCCGACTGCTGCTGGATTTAAAACTGAAAGAACTCGGGATCGATCCAGCAGAAATTACGGGGTATGAGCGCGAGGATTACACCCACATGGCTGTGGCGGCGGCTGTCGCCGGCGGAACAGCCGACGTGGGGCTGGGGATCCTGGCGGCGGCCAACGCCCTGGGGCTCGACTTCATACCCATTGCCCCGGAGCGATACGACCTGGCCGTGCCGAAAGAGTTTTTCGACATGGAATCGGTGCAGAAGGTGCTCGAAGTCATAAGGACTGAAGAATTCAAAAAAAAGGTCACGGCCCTCGGCGGCTATGACACTTCGGAAACCGGCAGGGTAACCTGGTGCGGCAGTTGAAGGCCTGCCGCCGGGGAATCAAAAGATGGAGGCGGTATGATGAAAGACGCCATCGGCAGGGAAATAGATTACCTTAGGATTTCCGTCACGGACCGGTGCAACTTCCGGTGCCTTTACTGCATGCCCGAAAAGGGAATCAAGTTGAAATCACACGGCGACATCCTCCGTTTCGAAGAGATAACGGAGTTTGTGGAGGCGGTTGTGCCTTTGGGCATATCCAGGGTGCGGGTAACCGGCGGCGAGCCTCTGGTGAGGCTGGGAATTGTGGATTTCATTCGGGCTCTCAGGACCATTGATGGAATCAGGGACATATCCATGACCACCAACGGGTCTCTCCTCTCGACCATGGCCCGGGACCTGAAGGATGCGGGTCTCGACCGGGTGAACATAAGCCTTGACAGCCTGAAACCCGACAGGTTTAAAAAAATCACCCGCCGGGGAAAACTTTCAGACGTGCTGGAGGGCGTCAGAGCGGCCCTGGAAGCGGAGCTTACTCCGGTTAAAATAAACTGCGTGGTGGCGCGGGGGTTTAATGACGACGAAATCATGGATTTTGTAAATCTGACCGGGAACTATCCGATTTTCGTGCGCTTTATCGAACTCATGCCGCTGGGAGAAACGGGCTGGGGAAGGGGGCGGTTTATTTCCGCCGAAGAAATTAAAAATTCCATTAATGAGAAATTGATTCCCACCGGTGTGCCGGCCGGAGCCGGGCCCGCCGTTTATTATAAAATCCCCGGCGCTTCGGGGGCATTAGGATTCATAACACCTATCAGCCGCCATTTCTGCGGGGCCTGCAACCGAATGCGCCTCACCGCCGATGGAAAGTTAAAACCCTGCCTGGAGAGAGATCTGGAGATAGACGTGAAGAAAGCTCTAAGGGAAAGAAGGGGGAAAGAAGAACTGCAGCGTCTTTTCAAGGAGGCCCTGGCGGCAAAACCCGCCTGCCATCGCATGAAGCGGGGAGAGAATGAATGGCATTCCCGTATGATGTGGCAGATAGGAGGATGAGTATGGAATTCACTCATTTTGATGAAGAAGGAAGGGCACGGATGGTAAATGTGGGGCAGAAACGGGACACCGAGCGGGAGGCTGTGGCCGTGGGATTTGTAGAGATGCGCCCCGAGACGCTCAGGATGATACTGGAGAAAAAGATGAAAAAGGGCGACGTGCTGGCGGTATCCCAGGTGGCCGGCATAATGGCGGCCAAGGAAACCTCCCGTATAATCCCCATGTGCCACAATATATTTTTGACGGGCGTGGATATAAAATTTCACATTTATGAAGAAAAAAGCACCATCGGCGTGGAAGCGAAGGTCGCCACCGTGGGGAAGACGGGGGTGGAGATGGAGGCGCTGACAGCGGTATCGGCGGCATGCCTTACAATATACGATATGTGCAAGGCGGTGGACAGGGGGATGGTCATTAAAAATATACAGCTGGTTGAAAAGAGCGGTGGGAAGAGCGGCGATTTTATAAGAGAGGAGATTTTACCGTGGGAAAAATAGTGGCCGTATGCAAAAGCGCGAAAAAAGGTGAACGCAAGGTAAACGTGGGTTCCGCGCGCCTCGTTGAAAACTTTGGTGTTGAAGGAGATGCCCACGCGGGGGCATGGCACAGGCAGGTGAGCCTGCTCGCCCTGGAAAGCATTGACAGAATGGCGGCAAAGGGGTTGAAAGTGGGGCCCGGAGATTTTGCGGAGAATATAACCACCAGCGGAATTGACCTTGCCGCTTTACCCGTGGGAACCCGTCTCAGGGCCGGGGAAACGCTGCTGGAAGTCACCCAGATAGGCAAGGTTTGCCACAACCGGTGCGCCATATACTACCAGGCCGGGGACTGCATCATGCCCCGGGAAGGAATCTTCGCCAGGGTCCTGAAGGGAGGAACGGTATCCTGCGGAGACGACATCGAAGTGGTGGAATGCATAACCGCAGGTGTACTCACCGCCAGCGACCGGGGGGCTAAAGGAGAAAGAGAAGACGTCAGCGGCAAAATAATAGAGGAAATGGTAAGTTCCATCAACGGCATTGTCATAAAATACCGGGTGGTGCCCGATGACCCGGATGCATTGAAAAACGCCATGATTGAAATGTGCGACAGTGGTATTGACCTTATACTGACAACCGGAGGCACGGGACTTTCTCCCAGGGACAATACTCCGGAAGCCACTCTGGCCGTAATAGAAAAGGAAGTGCCGGGGATTCCGGAAGCCATGAGGCAAAAGGGCCTTGAAAAAACACCTCACGCCATGCTTTCCAGAGCCCGGGCCGGGATACGCGGCAAGACCCTCATTGTGAACCTCCCCGGAAGCCCAAGGGCCGTCCGGGAAAACCTGGAGGTCATTCTTCCTGCCCTGCCACATGCGGTGGAAGTCTTAAGGGGCCGGGTTAAGGATTGCGGCACGGGCCGGTAAAATTTATTGCGAGATACAAGAAATCCCGGCGGTAGGTTTTGCTTTTGCTCCAATACCCCGGGAATTATTATGCCCTTTTTCTTTGCTTATATCTTATCTTTAAGGAAGCTTCCCAGCACCTTGTCGATTTTTCTGATATGGTTAATCAGCCAGTCGGTAAGAAACCGGTTGGTACGTATCACGAGGTCCACTGTGGACCCTTTTGCCTCAAACTGTTCTTTAATTTCGTCCAGGCTCTTTGTAAAAAACTCGTGCTGTGCTTTATGATTTGGATAATCCGGATAATTATGCTCTGTCATAATTTTTTCTTCTTCTCCAAAATGGAATATGACATAGTCGTTTAAAAACTTAAGAGTCTCCCGGATTTCTTCTTTGCCTTTTCCTTTGGAACAGGCTGAAAATAACCGGTTAATTCTGTTGAACAGTTCCTGATGCTGTATGTCGATGATGCTTACCCCTACAGCCAGGTCCTCGGTCCACTGTATGTTCATATTATTCCCTCCCGTTTTGTGTTTTATCGGTTAAAAACCCAAGTCCTCTCCCACAACTATTACCGTAAAAGGTGTCAGCGTCGGCCTTCTTTCGATGATGGTGGTCACGTTGCATATCCGGTCCTCCGACATACAGCCTTCGCACCGGCCGGTGGACAGGCACGGAGTTTGCAGCTTCAGCCTTGCGGCGTTCATGGGAGCCGCTATATCTTTTGCCCGGTCCATGGCCTGCTGTAAATTCCCCGTTATTTTGTTGGCCCCCACCACAAGAATTACATACCCCGGGCCGAAAATCATGGAAGCCACCCTGTTGCCGGTCCCGTCAATGTTCACCAGCTTACCGTCCATGGAAAGGGCGTTGGCGCTGGCCAGGAAGACATCGCAGGTTAGCTGCCCTTTTCGGGCGGCCATTTTGGCTTCGGGGGTCGGCGCCTGGGAATGGTCAAAGATTGTATGGCCCTTTGCTCTTAAAGCTTCTACGACCCCCAGTTCCCTTATGGTGACGGACCCGCCCACGCCAACCGAAGCGTTTTCGGGCACCATCTCCAGGACCTTTCTGGCCGCTTCATCTTTTGTAGGGACGTAGAAGGCGTCGAACCCGTTTTTTTTCAGGGCATTTACCGCCTTCAGGGCTCTGCCTTCATAAAATTTTGCCTTGATATTCACCGGTGTCACCCGCCTTTATTTTTTTTAACGGCAAGAAAAGGTTTTTATGACGTTTTTACGCATTATGCTTAATGGAAATAATTCAATATTAATTATAAAATTCCTTCCATTTTTTCTACAGGTTTTTGCATAATTTGATATTCGTTGGAAAAAATAATTAAAGTAAACCGGCTGGCGAATTTGAGCATAGACATAAATAGACTAAAACCGACAGCCGGGAATAAAATGAAGCGCTCGATATTTTCAGGATAGAAAGATAATAAGATAACTGGTGAAAAATCGCGCTTTGTTCATAAATAGCCTGATAAAACGCCAGAAACAATGATTTTTCTGGGAAAATCCGGCACAAAAGAATTGATTTTGAATAAAGCTTTGTATAAGATATAATTTGGAATTAGCACTCACCTAAAACGAGTGCTAACAAAGTGAAAATCAACAAAAGGAGGGGTATAAATGAACATCAAGCCGTTGGGCGATCGCATTGTCATCAAGGTGCTGGAAAAAGAGGAGAAAACAAAGGGCGGTATAGTATTGCCCGATACAGCCAAGGAAAAACCCCAGAAAGGTGAAGTCATAGCTGTAGGCACCGGCGAAATCATCGATGGCAAGAAGGTGCCCCTGGAAGTAAAAGTCGGGGACAAGATAATTTACTCCAAATACGCCGGCACCGAAGTAAAAATCGATGATCAGGAATATCTCATTTTGAGGCAGAGCGATGTCCTTGCCATAATAGAATAATCTAAGATTGATTTAGAGGAGGAGGGATTTTGAATGGCAAAGCAAATTAAATTTGATGAAGATGCCCGCAGGGCGCTATTAAAAGGCATTGACAAACTGGCCGATACTGTAAAAGTTACGCTCGGACCGAAAGGCCGCAACGTGGTACTGGACAAGAAGTTTGGAACGCCCACCATCACCAATGACGGTGTAACCATAGCCAGGGAAATCGAACTGGAAGACCCCTTCGAGAACATGGGAGCACAGCTGATTAAGGAGGTGGCCACCAAGACCCAGGACGTGGCCGGCGACGGCACCACTACCGCTACATTGCTGGCCCAGGCCATCATCCATGAAGGCATGAAGAACGTGGTGGCAGGCGCCAACCCGATGTTGATAAAGAAAGGTATTGAAAAGGCAGTAAAGGCTGTGGTGGAGGAGATTAAAACCTTCAGCAAGCCTGTCGAAACCAAAGAAGCCATTGCGCAGGTGGCGTCCATTTCCGCTGCCGACGAAGAGATAGGCGAACTCATCGCCGAAGCCATGGAAAAGGTAGGAAAAGACGGAGTCATCACCGTTGAAGAATCCAAGACCATGGGCACCACCCTGGAAGTGGTCGAAGGCATGGAATTTGACAGGGGTTACATATCCCCCTACATGGTAACCGATACCGAAAAAATGGAGGCTGTTCTCGACGAGCCGTATATCCTGATTACTGACAAGAAGCTTTCTAATGTTCAAGACCTCCTGCCCATCCTCGAAAAAGTGGTGCAGCAGGGCAAGAAATTGCTGATTATCGCCGAGGACGTGGAAGGAGAAGCGCTGGCCACGCTCGTTGTCAACAAGTTGCGCGGCACCCTTACCAGCGTAGCGGTAAAAGCTCCCGGCTTTGGTGACAGAAGAAAGGCCATGCTGGAAGATATAGCGATTCTCACCGGCGGCCAGGTAATTTCCGAAGAACTGGGTATTGATATCAAGAGCGCGACCATCGACATGCTCGGCAAGGCAAGGCAGGTAAGGGTCGACAAGGAAAACACCACCATTGTCGACGGAGCCGGAGACAAAGAGGCCATTAAGAAACGCATCAACGCCATCAAAGCCCAGATTGAAGAAACCACTTCGGATTTTGACCGTGAAAAACTTCAGGAAAGACTTGCCAAACTTGCAGGCGGCGTAGCCGTGATTCAGGTGGGCGCTGCCACCGAGACGGAGCTCAAAGAGAAGAAGCACCGCATTGAAGACGCCCTTTCTGCAACCAGGGCAGCCGTGGAAGAGGGTATCGTACCCGGCGGCGGCACCGCTTTCATCAACGCCCTTCCCGCCCTTGACAGGTTAAATGTCGAAGGTGACGAAAAGGTTGGCGTTGAGATAATCAGGAGGGCGCTGGAAGAGCCCGTAAGGCAGATCGCCTTCAATGCCGGAATCGAAGGCTCCATTGTGGTTGAGAAACTGAAATCCAGCGAAAAAGGTATTGGATTCGACGCACTCCGCGAAGAGTACGGCGACATGATAAAGAAGGGTATCGTGGATCCCACAAAAGTTACCAGATCTACTCTGCAGAATGCGGCCAGCGTAGCGGCCATGGTGCTGACCACCGAAGCCGTGGTGGCAGACATCCCTGAGAAAGAAAAGAATCCACCAATGCCCCCTTCTGATATGTATTAATATTAATAAACAATCGAAGACCCGCGAGATTCGCGGGTCTTTTTTTGATATAATTAATGCGGTTCCAATATACTTCTGACTTCCGGCGTCCGGAATGTGGCAGGGTTTGGCCGGCCCTTTCCGAGGCAGCCGGAAAAGGGAGTAAAAGAAATTTGCTTTGCGGTTTGTAAACTCCAAGACATCAAAATACTCAAATTTATGAAGGAGGCTTTAACCAAATGAAAGGGATAAAGTCCATTGAGTTCAGGGATGGAGTCCTGAAGTTGATTGACCAGCGGAAGCTGCCGGAAAAGCTCAGTATTTTCGAATGCAGGACTTGCAGAGATGTGGAGTTTGCCATAAGAGATATGGTGGTGCGGGGGGCGCCGGCCATCGGGGTTGCCGGGGCTTACGGCATAGTGCTGGCCGCCGGGGAAAGTATGGGCCTTCCACGGGAAGAGTTTTTGAAAAAGCTAAAGGAAAGCGCCGACTTTATAGGGAATGCGCGGCCCACGGCCGTGAACCTTATGTGGGCCGTAAGGAGGATGGAAAGCGTCATAGAAAAAAACGCCGGAAAGTCCAACAAAGAAATATATGAAGCCTTGAAAAACGAGGCCGACACCATATTTGGGGAGGATGTAGAGACAAACCTCGCAATGGCAAGGCACGGTAACAGTGTTATCCCCGAGCAGGCAACCATTCTCACCCACTGCAACACGGGAGCCCTGGCCACAGTGGGTTACGGGACAGCCCTGGGGGTGATACGGGAGGCTCACTATTCCGGAAAAAAGATAAGGGTTTTTGCCGACGAAACCCGGCCGCGGCTCCAGGGGGCGAGGCTTACCGCCTGGGAACTGGTGCAGGAAGGCATCCCCGTTACCTTAATACCCGACAGCGTCGCCCCGGTGCTTATAAGAGACGGGAAAATAGATGTGATCCTGGTGGGTGCCGACAGAATTGCTTTGAATGGAGATACCGCCAACAAGATAGGGACCTTCATGGTTTCCCAGATGGCAAAAGACTTCAAAGTGCCCTTTTATGTGGTTGCCCCCACCTCCACCATAGATTTTGACATAGAAAGCGGCGGGGAAATAATCATTGAGGAAAGGGACTCCCGCGAGGTGACCCATATTGGCGAAGTGAGAATCGCGCCGCAAGGCGTTGAAGTATACAACCCCGCCTTCGACGTAACTCCTGCCGAAAACATAACCGGAATAATAACGGAAAAGGGCATTATTAAACCGCCGTTTATGGAGAATATTATGAAATTGAAATACTGCCATACTAAAAGC
The DNA here is from genome assembly GCF_049310025.1 of Thermorhabdus hydrogeniformans. Taxonomy (NCBI): domain Bacteria; kingdom Bacillati; phylum Bacillota; class Clostridia; order Thermosediminibacterales; family Tepidanaerobacteraceae; genus Thermorhabdus; species Thermorhabdus hydrogeniformans. The sequence goes on from NZ_JBJYKD010000006.1 coordinate 60,344, forward strand.
TGATATATTTAAAGGCAAGTGAAGGACAACGTGTTGACTGCTCTTTCGACCTCGCGTATATTCCTGCCCGCAAGGCAGAGTTCTTGAGGCGTGCGGCAACCGTCGCGTCTTCACTTTTTTGAAAGGCTTTTTTTCTTTCATTACAGGTGGCACTTTTAACCCGAGCATCAGAAAACCGTCCATTTCGTCCTTTAAAACCATATCGTTCTCTCTCTTTTTTCTACTCTGGTAAAATTTATATTGAGAACAAGAAGAAGCCCTCCGGGAAGTGGTTGCAAAAATCAACCAGCAACAGGATTTGCAAGAACTAATCCCATGGATGAGAGAACAAAAGGCCAGCCTAAATATACACTAAATATACAGCTATGAAAAATAGAGCTAAAGAACACCTGATTGAAAAAGTTGGTGACCAACTTCGGGCTATGATGCCATGGTTAGAAAAACGGGAATTAGTGTAGGAACTTTTTTTAGGGAGGATTTTAAAATCCTCCTTATTTTTGATATTGAAATGTTTATTGCATCATAAAAGTGGACAGCCCTTGATATAATCAATTATATTGATAGTAAACATCTTTTTTACCTACTACAAGTATGAGAACTTTCTTTAATGTTTCTTCCTTGAGCCTTTCCCGGGCCTTCAGGCTATCTATATATCTTTTCAGCTGTTTAAGGCCTTCTTGCGTGAAGAGCTACAGCATTTACGAGCCGGTTATTGTCTAAATTTAGACCTCTCTGCAAATTCTCGTAAAACCTTTCCCAGTAAACCGTTTTGATAACATAATTGGGTATTGATAGTATAACCCGGTTTAATAAATTCTTTTTGTGTAAAACCAATAATTAAAGCTCTCCTTTAACTTTTTCTCGCCGGAGCTGGTATCAATGCCTGCAAAGCTTACTTTAAATATGAGGTAGCTGTTTTTCTTCGGGGTGGGGTGCTTCCCTATATACAGGTCTCCGAAAAGCTCGTTAAATTCCTTTTGGGAATTTACATCATAGTAACTTTCCAGCATGGATATAAAAAGGCTTTTGCCGAACCTTCGGGGCCTTATAAAAAACTGATATGGAGCATAGTTTTCCAGCACTTCTATGTATTTTGTCTTGTCGACATACAAATAATTTTCTTTTCTTAAAATTTTAAAGTTGGAAATGCCGTAAGGAATCTTTTTCAAGGGTTTTCACCTCGATTCCTATTTTCTCGAGTATAGCATTTCCAGGAAAAAAATAAAGATAACCGTACGTTTTTAATATATTTTCATGAAGTTGATTATAAAAAAGACTTTTAATATCAGGCAAGTTAAGTTTTGAAAAGTATTTTTAATCGAATATTGTTATTGACATATGCTCATAATATTACTATAATAAAACTGGAGGTTATGAACATAAGACCATAACAAGAGAGGAGAGAAAGAGTGCCGAGACCACCCAAATGGCGCAGAGTGGAGTTTTTGCCCGACATAACATATTTTAAGCCAGCGGGTGTGCCGCTCCGGCAGCTGGAAGAAGTTATCCTGACGGTGGAAGAACTGGAAGCCATTCGATTAAAGGATCAGGAGGGGCTGGAGCAGGAAGAATGTGCCGCGAGGATGGGCATTTCCAGGCCCACCTTCTTCAGGATAATAAATTCGGCCCGCAGCAAAGTGGCCGAAGCCCTTGTAAAAGGAAAGGCCATCAGAATAGAAGGAGGAAATTTCAGAATATCGTGGCCGGTAAGATGCAAAAGATGCGGGCATGTCTGGCGTGAGAGCGGGAAGCCCGATATGAATCAGGACTACGAATGCCCCGAATGTCACAGCAGAGAGTGGGTTCCAGCAGGAAATCACCGGGGATGGTGCCATGGCCGCCGGCGAAGAGGGCCGTTTGATTATGTAGATTAACCCTGGGCAAAAGGCGGTTAATCTGCCGAATGAGCCTGACATTTTTATCATATGCTGTTGCCGCATATGCGGTTTGAATGTGCTCATAATCAAAAAAGAAAGGGTGTATTTGATGAATCAAAATGAAGCTGATGCACAGAAAGATGGGGTCAAAACAGCCAATAATGCTCCGGAGGTAGACAAAATCCCTGCAGGTGAATTAAACCGCATAAAAAACGTGATAGCTGTCATGAGCGGGAAAGGCGGTGTAGGCAAGTCCACCGTAACCGGGCTTCTGGCTGTAAGCCTGCAGAGGGAAGGCTACAAAGTGGGCATCCTTGATGCCGATATCACCGGCCCCAGCATACCCAGGATGTTCGGCGTAAAAAAGCGCCCCGAGAATATAGGTTTCGGCCTGATGCCGCCCGAAAGCTCCTCGGGAATTCGGATAATGTCGCTGAATCTATTGCTGGATAATGAAGATGACCCTGTCATCTGGAGAGGTCCGCTTATTGCAAACGCAGTAAAACAGTTCTGGAGCGATGTGATTTGGGGAGACCTTGACTTTTTGCTCATTGACCTTCCTCCTGGCACCGGGGACGCACCGCTTACCGTCATGCAGTCTTTACCCGTGGACGCACTGGTAATCGTCTCATCGCCTCAGGATCTGGTTATGATGGTAGTGAAAAAGGCCATAAAAATGACCCGGATGATGGGCGTTCCCGTATTGGGCCTTGTGGAGAATTACAGTTACCTGGTTTGCCCCAAATGCGGCGAAAAGATAAAAGTATTCGGTGAAAGCCGCGGAAAGGAAGCTGCAGAGCAGGTGCAGATTCCATATCTAGGTTCCCTGCCGGTGGACCACAGGCTCACGGAATTGTGCGACAGCGGCAAAATAGAAATGTACAATAGCGATGAGATAAAGCGTATGGGAGAATGGGTAAAAGATCTGGAACGTCTTAAAAAGAAATAAAACTACTTGACTGTCGGAGATGGCCCGACACCTCCGGCAGCGGACTTAGTATTTACGATCACAGAAAGGAGGTGAAAAACATGCCGAGAGGCGATGGAACGGGCCCCATGGGGTTCGGCCCCATGACTGGCAGAGCCGCAGGTTTCTGCGCCGGTTTTCCGGTACCGGGCTATATGAACCCTGTCGGGAGATTCTGGCCGAGAGCGGCAGGTTATGGACTTGGCCTCGGGTTTGGTGCCGGCCGCGGATGGAGGCGGCGCTACTATGCCACGGGTCTGCCGTTCTGGGCAAGGGGATACTACCTATATGGTCCCGCAGCGGTATATCCTGCCGCCGGGGATGAACAAAAGTATGAGACAGAGGTCCTTTCCCGAGAGGCCGAAATCTTAAGAGAGCAGCTAAAAGAAATAGAAGAGAGACTGGAACAGCTCAAAAGGGCAAAAAAAGAAGGCCTTGATGAAGAAAAAGGCCGGGAATAAAATGAGCTTACCGGCAGGGGGCGGGTGGCGGCCTGCCCCTGCCGGACTTTGTAAAGTAGGATGATTATCGATAAAAAATTATATTATAGCTCAAATCTATTATATCACAATCAAAACAGAATATCTAACTTTCTTCTGGCGAAAAAAAGAGAGGGCATTTTTGGATAAAGAAAGGGATAACCCAAAATTAAACTAAGCGGGGGACTGAGAATGAAAGTTGCGATTACATCCACAGGCAGTGATCTGGATTCCATGGTGGATGAGAGATTCGGGCGCTGCAGGTATTTTATTTTTGTTGACCCGGATACTGAGGAATTTGAAGCCATGGAAAATGAATATACGGGCGGCACCCATGGCACGGGTGTTCAGGTAGCCCAGTTCATAGTTGATAAGGGGGTTTCCGCCCTTATAACGGGGAATGTGGGCCCCAACGCCATGAGGGTATTGACGGAATCCGGAATAAAAGTATTTACCACCAATTCTATGAGCGTCAGAGAAGCCGTGGAATATTATAGAGAAGGCAAATTGAGCATGGCTTCTGGCCCCACGACAACACCGCATATGTAAAACGACAAAAAGTGAACCATTTCCGGCAGAAGAGCGACTTTCTACACTAAGTTCCACACTCATATTAATCAATCTATAGATTTGGAGGAATTTTATCATGAAGATAGCCATAGCCACCGATGGGAATATGGTTTCGGCCCATTTCGGGCACTGTCCCCAGTATACCATATATGATGTGGACGAAAAGCAAAACAGGATAAACTCGAAATTGGTAATTGAAAATCCGGGTCACCAGCCCGGCTTCCTGCCCGGGTATCTGGCAGAATTAGGGGTTAACTGCATTATAGCCGGGGGCATGGGCCCAAGGGCTCGGGAACTGTTTGCCCAGAATAAAATTGCAACCATAACCGGTGTATCCGGCCGGGTGGACGATGTGATACGGGAATATCTCAAAGGGAATATGGCGGGCGGCGGCAATCTGTGCGATCACGGAGAAGGAGATCACAGCGGGCATTGCTCCCACTGACGCACAAGATTATTTTCCAAATGGCGGTGAAGTCATGATAATTGCCATTGCCAGCGGGAAAGGCGGCACAGGGAAGACCACGGTGGCCGTAAATCTTGCCTTTTCATTAAAAGATGATATGCCGGTGGCATTACTGGACTGCGATGTGGAAGAGCCCAATGCCCATATTTTCCTTATGCCTGAATTTACCGAAAAGGAGCCTGTTACCCTGCCGGTGCCTTCCATAGATTCCGATAAATGCACCCACTGCGGAATTTGCACCAAAATATGCGCCTATCATGCCCTGGCCGACCTGGGCAAACAGATACTGGTATTTGAAGAACTCTGCCACGGCTGCGGGGGATGCAGCCTGCTCTGTCCTCCCGGAGCCATAACGGAAATTCATAAGGAAATAGGGTTTGTGGAACGGGGAACTGCCAGAGGTATGGAATTTATCCAGGGGACCCTTTCCATTGGCTCGGTTCTGGCTCCACCGGTAATCAAGAAAGTGAAAAGCAGGATTAAAAGCGGCCCTGTGGTTATAACGACTGCGGCAGAAAATCTGCCCGCAAGCAGGCAAGATGGATGCCGCACAAAGTTTCATCAAATCTACCGTTTAAATAACTTCGAGGCTTGCCTCGAAGATAAAAATCTAAGAGTTGTTATAATCGACTCGCCTCCCGGCACGTCGTGCCCCATGATAAATGCTGTATCCGGAGCCGATTACTGCGTGCTGGTGACCGAACCCACGCCCTTCGGGCTAAACGACCTGAAGCTGGCCGCAGGAGTTGTCAGGGAACTCGGAATCCCTTTCGGCGTTGTAATTCCTCAGGACCGGCGGAGGTTTTGAGGGATATAGTCATGGCTCTAAATAATACGGATTTAATTAAATGTCATAAATAAGATTGACTTAAACAGGCTTTCAGAAAAGGTCCGCAATCCTGCCAGTTTAATTAAACCTCATAGAAAAGATTGACAAGAAAATAGACAATATCATATAATAAAAACGAAAGCAGGTATCATGAAGATACGAAAGCATGACCATGAAGGTCTATGGCGGATGAATCCGTCAGGGCTTCATGGTCTTTTGTTTTATCAAAGTTTTTTGTGTATGCCTTGAAATAATAAAATCATCAGGAGGTATCTCAAATGCCATCAAAAAATTATAATCTTGCCACTTCCGGTTTGCTGATAGCCATCGGTATCCTTTTACCTATAGCTTTTCACTCTTTTAAGATGGGAGGGCAAATCTTTTTGCCCATGCACCTGCCGGTACTTTTGGGCGGTTTTATGCTGCCCTGGCAATTCGCCGGAGCCGTAGGACTAATTACCCCCTTCCTGAGCTTCCTGTTTACCTCCATGCCGCCGGTGCCGGGGGTGTTTGGTATGATGGCAGAACTTTTTACATACGGGTTCGTTGCGTCTGTAGCTTATAATAAACTCAGGCTGGGAATCTATCCGTCTTTGATAACATCAATGCTTGCCGGGAGATTTGTATCTATTGTAGGCAACTGGATTATCGCTGCCGTTATCATGGGCAAAACCTTTAATTTTGTAAAATTTACTTACGGGCTTTTTGTGGTGGCGCTGCCCGGAATAGCCATTCAATTAATTCTTTTACCGATCCTCGTAAAGTTGATTGTAACCGGCAGCAGGAAAAATGAACCGCATAAAATTTAAAGGAATGTGATAAAAATGGTGTTGACTCAGAGAGATTTTTTTAACAATTTGGCTTCTGAGTGGGACAATAAAGTAACACATGATCCGTTCAAGTTGGCGGAAATAATAAATCTGATAAATTTATCAGAAGGTGCCTGTGTTTTAGATGTGGGGTGTGGCACCGGAGTGCTGGTTCCTTATATAATTGAAAAAATAGGGCGCTCCGGCCGCATTGTGGGCCTTGACATCGCGGAAAAAATGGTGGAAAGGGCCAGGGAAAAATTTCCGGAAAGAGACTTTCCGAATGTGGATTTTGTCGCTGGAGACATTATGAATTATAATTCCCGCGATTCCTTTGACTTTATAATATGTTATTCTTCCTTCCCGCATTTTTCCGACAAAGAACAAAGCATTAAAAAAATGACCTCCCTGTTAAATCCTAAAGGCAAGCTCATCATATGCCATTCCGAAAGCAGGGAAAAGATAAACGGCCTGCACCGGTCTCTAGATAAAGCCGTATCTTCGGACATTCTGCCCGCCGGCCTGCAGGTGGCGGCCTATATGCAGTCGGCCGGGTTAAAAGTGGAAACTGTAATAGATGATGAAGAAAAATATGTGATTATAGGTATTAAAGGATAAGAAGATGGCTAAATAGATAAGATTTTTGCCGGATTGCATGCGAAACCCTGCTTATTGCTTTTTTAACCAGAATTTAGTATAATAAATTAAAAATGATAGATAATTAAAGTGTCTTTAAAAAGCAAGTCATTACGTTTTAATCATTCGCTGGTGCTGCATCAACGGCGTGAAAGTTTAAATAGAATATTTGAGATGCAGGTGTTTTAATCCTCAGGATTAAACTTAAAAGGGAAGTCGGGTGAAAATCCCGCGCGGTCCCGCCACTGTGAAGGTGAGCCGCCTTATAATACGCCACTGGGAAACCGGGAAGGCATAAGGCGGCGATGAACCTGAGCCAGGAGACCTGCCTGCATCCGGATACACTCACCTACGAGAGATAGGGAGGTGTGTTGATGTGCATTTCAACTCGACATAAAACCCCTTAACTTTTCGTAGTTAAGGGGTTTTTCGTTATAGCTGATGAAGATTATTCAAAAGAGGGAGGTAACGATTTTGATTAAAAAAGTATTTGCAGCTGCTTTAATGCTGTGGTTTTTACCGCGGCAGGTTTTTGCCATGCACATAACGGAGGGGTTTTTACCATTAAAGTGGGCCATTGTCTGGGATTTACTGGCACTCCCGTTTATTATACTCGGTTTAATCTCCATAAGAAAGTTGGTAAATAAAAACCCTAAATTGAAAATGCTCCTGGGTTTTGCCGGGGCTTTCGCCTTTGTGCTATCTGCACTTAAGCTCCCATCGGTGACGGGCAGCTGTTCCCACCCGACCGGAGTGGGCCTGGGAGCCATCCTGTTCGGGCCGTGGGCCATGAGCGTGCTGGGAAGTATTATTCTTCTCTTCCAGGCATTACTTTTAGCCCATGGCGGTATAACAACTCTTGGAGCAAACATTTTTTCCATGGCGGTGGTGGGGCCTTTTGTATCATATATAGTCTACCGGAGCATAAAAAAGATGGGCCGGTCTGGACGGCTTTCGGTTTTCCTGGCAGCCGCTCTGGGAGATTTATTTACTTATGTGACCACATCTTTCCAGCTGGCTCTGGCATTTCCGGCCGATACCGGCGGATTTGCCGTATCCTTTATGAAGTTTATGGCAATATTTGCGGTTACCCAGGTGCCCCTGGCCATAAGTGAAGGGCTTTTGACCGTGATGGTGATAAACCTGCTGTCTGCGTATAACGAGGATATGCTTACCGGACTTTCGGTGATTTCAGGGGAGGGTCGTTATGAAGAGTAAAGACCTTTTACTAAAAAATTTATTTCTTGCTCTGCTTGTAATACTACTTGCAGTCTTTCCGCTGTTTATATTAAAAGGCGCTGAGTTCGGAGGTGCCGATGGCAAGGCGGAGGAAGTCATCCTTGCGGTAAAATCCGGTTACCAGCCGTGGTTTAAACCACTATGGGAGCCTCCCAGCGGCGAGATAGAAAGCCTTTTGTTTGCCCTTCAAGCTGCCATAGGGGCGGGGTTCATAGGTTACTATTTCGGTCAGTTAAAGGCGAGGAAAAATGCTGATAGATAATTTTGCATATAATAACAGACTTAAAAGTGTGCATCCGGGGGAGAAACTGGCTTTTGCTTTTATCTCCGGGGTGCTCTGCTTTGTTCCCAATATATATGTAAATATGGCGGTTATTTTCATTGTTGCGGCGGTGCTGGTATTTAAAGCAAAGATTCCGGTCAGGGTTTATTTAAAAATTCTTTTTCCCCCGATATTTTTTCTTTTAATCAGCATTCCGGCCGTAGTGATAAATGTATTGCCTGCCGGAAGTGATATGTTGATGGATTTTGCGGTGTTCAACATGAGAATCGGCGTGACATACGGGGGTTTGAAGACGGCGGGGTTGTTGTTTTTCAGGTCCATAGGCCTCGTTTCCTGCGTGTATTTTCTTGCGCTAACAACACCCGTGCCGGACCTTATGATGGTACTGAAAAGGTTGAAGCTACCGGTGATTTTTCTGGAGCTCATGCACCTGATGTATAAATATCTGTTCGTTCTTCTGGAAACTGCCGGCAGGATATATGTATCGCAGAATTCCCGGCTGGGATACGCATCTTTAAAATCAACTTTTTCTTCTCTAAGCATGCTTTCATCGGCACTCTTCATCAGAGCGTATGACGATGCCGAAAAATTCTATACGGCGCTTGCAGCAAGATGCTATGACGGGGAGCTTAATGTGCCGGAAAATGATTATCGCATCCGCCCAAAAAATATCCTTTTAATTGCGGCAGCCGAAATGGCACTCTTATTGATTGCATTTTTAACCGGAGGTCTTTTTAAATGAGCAAATACATCCTGGAGATGAAAGATGTGGATTTTGAGTATCCCGGCGGCATCATGGCATTAAAAGGCGTTTCGATGGCAATAGAAAAGGGAAAGAGGATAGCGGTTCTGGGCCCCAATGGAGCCGGAAAATCCACGCTGTTCCTCCACTTCAACGGGATTTTAAGGCCTAAGAGGGGCAGGGTGTTTTACAAGGGTGAGGAGATAAGATATACCCGTTCTTTTCTTGCGAAATTGAGAAAAAATGTAGGCATCGTATTTCAAGATCCGGATACCCAGCTTTTGGCCGGGAGCGTGTTTCAGGAGGTTTCCTTCGGGCCCGTGAACTTGAATCTCCCATTTTCCGAGGTTAAAAGGAAGGTGGAAGAGGCATTAAAAGCCACGGAAATTGAGGAGTTAAAAGACAGGCCGGTACACTTTTTAAGCTATGGCCAGAAGAAAAGGGCGACCATTGCCGATGTGCTGTCCATGGAGCCCGAAGTAATCATATTTGATGAGCCTACAGCCTATCTGGACCCGAAGCATTCGGAGAAACTTATAGAAATAATTGAAAAGTTATATCAAGAAGGGAAACAGATCATCCTGTCAACCCATGATGTGAACCTGGCTTATTCCTGGGCGGACCGCATATTTGTCATGAAAGACGGTATGGTTATAGACTCGGGAACTCCCCTGGAGGTTTTTCAAAATGATGCACTGCTCAAAGCGGCGGATTTAAAAAAACCGTTGCTGCTGGAAATTTCATTGGTTTTAAGGGAAAAGGGTCTCTTGAGCTGCAGATTGCCGAGAAGCGTCGGCGAATTGAAGGAAGGTTTGCAGACCCGGTGAGCGTAAATTTTGTTGCCCGCCGTAGGGTAGCGGGTCGAAAAAAGAAATTTTTGCGAAAGGAAGATTTTTTGTGGGCAGGGGCATAATGATTGCCGGAACTCACAGCGGCTCGGGTAAAACCACCGTGAGTCTGGGTTTAATGGGTGTTTTATCGAAAAAGTACAGGGTAATCCCCTTTAAGGTGGGGCCCGATTACATAGATGCGGCCTATCACAGATTTGCTTGCGGCCATTTCTCGTACAATCTGGACCTTTACATGCTCGGTGAGAAAAGACTTAAAGCCCTGTACAGGGAAAAATCACGCAAAGGGGACATTGCGGTGGTGGAAGGTGTCATGGGATTTTTTGATGGCCGAGATTCCACCGGTTTCGGGAGCAGTGCCCATGTGGCCAGGTTGCTGGGGCTTCCGGTTTTCATGGTGGTGGATGCTGCCGGCATGGCAAAAAGCGCCTCCGCCATGGTTTTGGGTTACAGGGATTTCGACCGCGATGTGAATTTCGCCGGGGTTATACTGAATAAGGTGGGAGGTCAGAAACACTATGAACTACTGAAAGAATGCATCGAAAAAGATACGGGAGTTCCCGTCGTCGGGTTCATTCCGAAAGATTTAAACCTGTCCCTGCCCGAACGCCACCTGGGGCTTGTGCCCGCTTGTGAGATGAAAGGGCTGGAAGAAAAATTTCAAAGGCTGTGCGAACACGTGGAAAAGCACATAGACCTGGATATGATTTTAAAAGCGGCGGAAAAAGCGGGGCTGGTGAATTTCGATGACCAAAATTACAATCCCGTTGTAAATAAAGGTAAGGTGAAAATCGCCATAGCCATGGATGAGGCTTTCAATTTCTATTACCGCGCCGGTCTTGAGCTCTTCGAAGAAATGGGAGCGGAACTGGTTCCCTTCAGCCCCTTAAAGGACTCCGGCCTTCCCGAAGGCGTTTCGGGGCTTTACCTGGGCGGGGGTTTTCCCGAGATGTTTGCCGAAGCTCTGAGCAGGAATCGTTCTATGAAGGAATCCGTAAAAGATGCCGTTGAAGCTGGCCTTCCCACCTATGCCGAGTGCGGGGGATTCATGTATCTGGCAAAAGGCATCCGGGATTTGGAGAACAGAAGTTACCCCATGGCGGGTGTTTACGATGTGGAGGCTGTTATGACCAGGGGGCTGAAACACTTCGGGTATGTTGAGGCCGAGCTGATATCGGATAATGTGCTGGCAAGACGGGGAGAGGTTCTGAGAGGGCATGAATTTCATCATTCGGAAATGATGGGTTGTTTAAAAAACCCCAGCTACAGTGTCAAAAAGCCGGGGAAGAAGGAAGAGTGGAGGTGCGGTCCGGTCTACAAAAATTGCCTTGCCACCTATGTCCACATTGATTTTTTCGCATATCCGCAGCTTGTGGAAAATTTTGTTAAAGCCTGTATTGAATATTCAAACAAGAGGTGTGGCGGATGAAAAGAGCTTTATTGGTGCTGGCTCATGGCAGCAAAGCAGAAGGAACTCAAGACGTGATATTTAAAGTGAGGGAAAGGATTAAGTTTAAAAATATATACGACGATGTAAGGGTGGCTTTTCTACAATTTAACAGGCCCGGTATAAAAGAAGCGATAGAAGGATTATATAAAGATGGAATTAAGGATATCGTGACCGTGCCGATGTTTTTGTTTGAGGGGAATCATATAATTCACGATATACCACAAGAGCTTAAAAAGGCGAAAGAGGCTCACCCGGATTTCAGGATTTCGCTGGCAAAGCCCATAGGTTATGATGAAAGAATCGTCGACATCATCACGGAAAGGGCGGAGGGCGAGCAGTGGGAGATTTAGAGTATATCAAAGACCCCCGAGTGATAGAAAAAAAGAGTTTTGAAATAATCGAAAGTTGCATTGACAGGGCGAATTTTGATGATAAGGAATTGGCCGTTGTCAAAAGGGTAATTCACGCCACCGCAGATTTTGAGTACGCACGAATTCTTAAGTTTTCTAAAGAGGCGGTAGATGAGGGGCTTAACGCCCTTAGAAAAGGGTGCAGGATAATCACCGATACCCGGATGACTGAAGCGGGGATAAACAAAAGGGCACTGAAAGCTGCAGGCTGTGAGGTGGGATGTTATATAGACCACCCGGATGCGGCCAGGATTTCCCGGGAACTTGGAATTACAAGGGCCATGGCTTCCATAATAATGGCCGCAGGGAATAAAGATAACAGGATATTTGCGATTGGCAATGCACCGACGGCGCTTTTTAAGCTGGTGGAACTCGTAAAAAAGGGGACTTTAAGCCCGGCTTTGGTTATAGGTGTTCCGGTGGGCTTTGTAGGCGCCGGCGAGTCTAAAGATGCCCTATCGAACCTGGATGTTCCGCACATAATAACATGCGGCAGGAAGGGCGGCAGCACCGTGGCGGCGGCTGTTGTAAATGCGCTTTTATATATGCTGGGAGAATAAAAGGTCGGGTGAAAGCCATGGAAATGTATATAGTCAAAGAAGGAAAAAAGCTGCGCTGTGGATATACCACCGGGTCATGTGCCGCAGCCGCTTCAAAGGCAGCCGTATTTGGACTTTTTTACGGAACCTTCCCCCGGATTGTGGACATTGATACGCCAAAAGGGTTACCGCTGCGACTTAAAATAGAGCGCTGGGAAAAGGGTGACGGGTGGGTGAAATGCGGCATAAAAAAGGACGGCGGAGACGACCCCGATGTAACCAGCGGCCTCATTGTTTATTCGAAGGCTGAAAAAATGACGGGCAGTGATATAGCAGTAACCGCAGGCGAAGGCATCGGAACAGTCACCAGACCCGGGCTCAGGGTTAAGCCCGGCGAACCTGCTATAAACCCTGTGCCTATGGCCATGATAAAAAATGAAGTAAAAAAGGTGCTGCCCGAAGGTTGCGGGGTTAAGATCACCCTCAGCATACCCGGAGGCGAAGACATCGCCAGAAAAACCTTTAACCCAAAGTTGGGTATCACGGGAGGGCTTTCCATTATTGGCACTACCGGTATAGTGGAGCCCATGTCTGCTGAAGCCCTGAAGGAAACTCTGGCCCTCGAACTCTCGATGCTTTCGTCTCAAGGCCGGAGTGAAGTGGTGCTCACCCCCGGCAATTACGGCAAAAATTTCGCCGTAAAAAGCGGTGTGGATGAAAGGTTAATCGTACGTTACGGCAATTTCCTGGGCTTCGTGCTGGAAAAGGCGTTGGAATACGGATTTAAAGATGTGTACCTCATAGGAGATATAGGCAAGCTTGTAAAGGTTGCGGCAGGGATATTTAACACCGCCGGTCGGGTGGCCGACGCTCGGGCGGAAATAATGGCGGCCTATGCGGCGTATTTCGGTTCGGGAAAAGAGGTGGCGGCCGAAATATTAAATTCCGGTACTACTGAAGAAGCGCTGGACATCGTGGAGAAGGCGGGCATCGACACAGGAGAGTTTGCCCGGTTTATAGCCGGGAGGATCGTTGATAAATGCAGGTGGTACACCGGTGATAGATTGAATGTAAAGGTCAGACTTTTTTCGCTAAAAAGAGGCCTTTTAGCCGGTGCAGGGGATTAAATTCACCGCTTAGACGGGGGGGATGACAGTTGGTGACCGTTGTGGGGATGGGTCCCGGGGCTCCCGAATACATAACCCCGGCGGCTCTTCAGAGGATAGGAAAAGCCGATGTACTGGTGGGAGGAAAAAGGCATCTTGAGCTTTTTACGGGTTTAGACTGTGAGAAAAAAGTTCTGGGAGCCGGAACGGACTTTAAAGAAATTTTGAATAGAAAAGGAAATGTAGTGGTGCTGGCTTCCGGGGAGCCGGGCCTTTACGGCATACTGGACCTGGTCTTAAGGTGCGTGGAAAGGGAGAAGGTGGAAGTTATCCCTGGGATAAGTTCGGTCCAGTATTTTCTGGCAAAGCTCAAGATACCTATGAAGGATCTGGCGGTGGTAAGTCTGCACGGGAGAAAGCAGGATCTTTTGTCAAAGATGAAGGAACATGCCACCGTCGTCGTTCTCACCGATGAAAGGCACACTCCGGGGTATATAGCCGGTATCTTGAAACAGAACGGCATTTTAAACAGGACAATATATGTGGGGCAGAACCTTTCTTATGAAGATGAAACTATAGAAGAGTATACCGTTGAAGAGCTGGCGAAAAGCCAGAAGGAATTTGCCATGAATGTGGTGGTGGTAACATGTGGGAATCTGCCTTCGGCATCCCCGATAATCTTTTCATGAGGGGGGATGTCCCTATGACAAAGGAGGAAATAAGAGCCATCTCCCTTTCAAAGATGAGGCTGAAAAGGGACAGCACAGTGTGGGATATCGGTGCGGGGACCGGAGCGGTTTCGATAGAGGCTGCTCTTTACTGCAACAAAGGCCGGGTCTATGCGGTGGAGAAAAAACAAGAGGCCAGGGAATTGATAAGGCAAAATGCCGGTGCCTTCGGGGTGGGCAATTTAATCATCGTACCCGGCGAGGCTGCCGAGGTGATTCTTGAGCTGCCTGAGCCCGACAGGGTCTTCATCGGAGGCACCGGAGACATGATGGAGGACATTTTTGAAATTGTTACGGAAAGAATTTCGAAGGGCGGTATCATTGTCGTAAACAGCATCACCCTGGAAACCGCATATTTCGCCCAAAAGTTTTTGGCCTGCCGCGGATTTGAGGTAGAAACAATATTGGTCAGTATAGCCGCATCAAAAAAGGCGGGCGGCAAGACCATGATGTTAGCCCGCAATCCAGTTTATATCATAACTGCGGTCAAAGTTTAATACAAAAATTAGCATGGTGTTCAGTTTGAATTGGGGGAGGTACGGTTTGATATCTAAAACTGGAAAATTCTATGGAATAGGAGTCGGCCCGGGGGACCCGGAGCTCATTACACTTAAGGCGATAAGGATTCTGGAACAGGTGGATGCCGTAATCGCTCCTCGCGGAAAGGGCGAAAGTATCGCCCTCAAAATCGCAAAACCCTATATCAGAGGAGAAGTGTTTAAACTGGAGTTTCCAATGATCTATGAAAAGGAAGCCCTTGAACCGGTATGGGACGAAAATGTTAAAAAGATAAAAGAACTGCTTTACGGGGGCAAAGATGTGGCTTTTATAACCCTGGGCGACCCCATGATTTACAGCAGCTATATATATATTTTAAAAAGGCTCAAGGATTTTGAAGTTGCGACGATTCCGGGCATAACCTCCTTTTCGGCGGCGGCAGCCAGGCTCAATTTGCCCATAGCCGAAGGGAAAGAGCCCTTTGCGGTGGTGCCGGCAGGAGATCTCCAGATTGTGGAACGCGCCCTTTCCGATTTTGACAATGTGGTCTTGATGAAGGTATCCCGGAATTACGTTCAAATAGCCGATTTGCTGCAGGAAAAAGGATTTACGGCGGGGCTTATCATAAGGTGCGGACACCAGGAGGAAGAGGTAACCTTTGATCTTGAAAAATACAGGGGCGGAAAAATCGATTATCTTTCTCTGATCATCGGGAAGAAGGTGGGCTCGTGATTTATTTTATCGGTGCCGGTCCCGGAGATCCGGAACTCATTACTGTAAAAGGCATGAAACTCATCAAAAGCTGTAAGGTGATAATTTACGCCGGATCCTTAGTAAATCCCGAAGTAATTAAGTATGCAAAGAAGGATGCGGTGATATACGACAGCTCCGGGATGGACCTGGAGGCCATAATAAATGTCATAAAAAAGGCCCATGAAGAAGGGCTGGATGTGGCAAGGATTCATACCGGAGATCCTTCTATCTACGGGGCCATAAGGGAGCAGATGGAAAGACTTAAGAATCTCGGCATACCCTACGAAGTGGTCCCGGGAGTAAGCTCCTTTACCGCCGCCGCAGCGGTGTTGAAAAGGGAGCTGACGGTGCCGGAGATAAGCCAGACCGTCATAATAACCAGGGCGGCGGGCAAAACGCCCGTTCCAGAAAGGGAAAATATAAAGTCACTTGCACAACACAGGGCCACTATGGCCGTGTTTTTGAGCGTGGATAAAATAGAAAAAATCGCGGCAGATCTAAAAGAATCGTATGGTGAGGATACCCCGGCGGCGGTGGTGTATAAGGCCACCTGGGAAGACCAGGAGGTTATAACAGCCCCTTTGGCCGATATAGCTAAAAAGGTTAGAGAACGTAAAATAAGCAAGACTGCCGTCATCCTTGTGGGGGATTTTTTGGGCGACCGGTTTGAATTTTCGAAGCTGTATGATTCAACCTTCACCCACGGTTTCAGGGCGGGCGGTGTGTGAAAGATTGGATAGAGGTTGTAAAGTTTTAAGGAGGAACTGAATGTGAAAATAGCGGCAATAGCCGTAACTAAAAACGGTTGCATCATAGGTGGGAAAATACGGGAAGCTTTAGGCTGCGATCTTTATATCCCGGCAAGATTTTTAAACCCGGTGGATCAAAACCGGCGCTCAAAAAGCGGGCGAACATTTCAAATAGAAGGCAACTTTATCGATTTCGTCCACAACATTTTTAACAAGTATGAAGGAATCGTATTCGTGACTGCGGCGGGAATTGCGGTTAGGGCCATCGCCGGGGTATTAAGGGGAAAACTGGTGGATCCCGCCGTCGTGGTGGTGGACGAAAAGGGCGGCTTTTCCGTAAGCCTCCTTTCCGGCCACCTGGGAGGGGCCAACGACCTGGCCCGCACGGTCGCTAAGATCCTGGGGGCCACTCCGGTGATAACCACAGCCAGCGATGTTTCGGGTTTTGAGGGCATTGATGTAATGGCCGAGAGACTGGGGCTTTACGTCGAAAATTTTGCCGAACTAAAAAAGATAAGCTCCTGTCTCGTTAATGGGGAAAAGGTGGCATTTGTGGTGGAAAGGGGATTTCCCGTAGATAAAATAAAAGAAAAATTCAAGGGGGCAAAGGCCGTATTCTGTAATGAAGTGCCGGCGGATGCCGCCGCCTGTGTTTATATAACCGACTTTAATATAAAACCGCCGGGAATCCCTCACGTAATTTTAAGGCCCCGGCGCACGGTGCTCGGCGTCGGAGCAAAGAGGGGGGCAGCCTGTGAAGAAACGCTGATGTTAGCTAAAAGCGCCCTGGGTAAGCTTAATTTAAGCCAAAATAGCGTCGGATATATTTCTACCATCGATATAAAACGGGGGGAGGAATGCATAGAAAAACTTGCGCAATACTTCAACGCGCCTTTGCAATTTTACAGCATAAAAAATCTTGCGGAAGTGGAAAATCAATTCCCAATGTCTTCTTTCGTAAAGGAGACCGTCGGCGTGGGCTCGGTTGCAAGGCCTTCGGGGTACCTGGCAAGTGGATGTGGCGAGGAGTTAGGCTACTTCAGGGGGGCCGGGGTAACCCTTGCTGTATATAAAAAAGCCTTTATTGAAGATGAGCGGCAATAAACACGGGGCGTCCTTTTTAAAAATTGAGACAGGGAGGATTATATGGGCTGGATAAAGGTTGTGGGGATCGGGCCGGGAAGCTACGGCGACATGACCGTAAGGGCACTGAACGCCCTGAAAGAATGCGATGCAGTCATCGGCTACATCACCTATATAAATTTCATAAAACATCTGCTCGAAAGCAAGGAAATAATTTCCACAGGCATGCGACAGGAGGTCGAAAGGTGCAAAAAAGCTCTTGAGTTAGCCGGACGGGGAAGGAACGTGTGTCTCGTGAGCGGAGGAGATCCTGGAATATACGGCATGGCAGGCCTGTTATTCGAAATGGTCAGAAAAAACGGCGGGGATTTCGATATTGAAGTCATACCCGGCGTGAGTGCCGCCAACTCCGCGGCTTCAGTGCTTGGGGCGCCGCTTATGCATGATTTTGCTGTAATTAGTTTATCCGACCATCTCACACCATGGCCGGTTATCGAAAAAAGAATCCAATTTGCGGCAAAAGGAGACTTTGTGATGGTTCTGTATAATCCCCAGAGCCGTGAGCGAAAGGGGAACCTTTCCAGGGCCTGGGAAATTATGATGAGGTATAAAAGTCCCCGCACTCCCGCAGGCATAGTGAAGAACGCGTCAAGAGAGGGGGAAACGGTGATTATTACAAGCCTCTGTGATATGTTAAAGTACGAGGTGGATATGACTACTGTTATCATTGTGGGCAATAAAGACACCTTTACCGAAAAAGGGAAAATGATAACACCGAGGGGATATGCCCTATGATACTGGTGCTGGCGGGCACGAAAGAAGGGAGGACAATAGCCGAAAGCCTGTCATCCATGGGCTTTTCCGTTATAGCCAGCACGGTTACAAAATATGGAGAAAGGCTTTTTGATAAAGGTGTACACGTGCAAACGGGCCCGTTGGATACCCAGGCTATGAAAGAATTCATCGAGGAAAACGGCATAAAAGTGGTCATCGATGCCACTCACCCCTTCGCAAAGGACGCAAGCCTTAACGCCATCGAAGCGTGCCGGAGTACAAAAATAAAGTACATAAGATATGAACGGGAAGGTATCCATCGGATTTATTCTTCCAAAATCATACACACGAAAGATTTTGATGAAGCAGCACAGAAGCTTGAAAAATTTAACCGCATCTTTTTGGCCATCGGTAGCAAAAATCTGGACAAATTCATAAAACTGAAGGCCCGGGGTAAAAAAATTATCGCCCGGGTTCTCCCGGAAAGCGGTGTATTGAAAAGATGCGAAGAACTTGGGCTTTTGCCAAAAGAAATAATAGCCGTGCAGGGGCCTTTTAGCGTTGAGATGAATTATTACATGTTCAGGGACTTTCGCGCGGATGTCGTCGTAACAAAAGACAGCGGTGCTCAGGGAGGAGTTTTTGAAAAACTGGAGGCCGCCGAAAGACTCGATATTCCGGTTGTATTGATAGAAAGGCCGCGGGTGGATTACCCGGTTGTGGTAAAAGATATAACGGCTCTTTTAAAGGAGATGGATTTTAAAAATGGGGCTTAATCACCTGTACATTGTTGGAATCGACCGGAGGGCTCCCGTAGATGTAAGAGAAAAGGTATCTTTTGGAAAAAAAGCGGTTGATGCCCTGAAAGAGATAAAGGAGATGGAAGGGATTTCAGAAGCTGCTGTGCTTTCCACGTGTCACAGAAGTGAGATTTATTTTATATCCGCCGCTTCGTATGACGGCACTGTGAGAAAGTTTTTCAGCGAATTTTTTGAAGTAAGCGAAAATGTATTAAAGCCGTATCTTTTTACCTTACGGGGGTGTGATGCGGTGGAACACCTCTTCAGGGTGGCCTGCGGACTGGAGTCGATGGTATTGGGGGAGGACCAGATCCTGGGGCAGGTAAAGGAAGCGGGGGATTTGGCCAGGGACACGGGGAGCTCCGGTAAAATTTTGAACAAACTGTTTCGAGATGCCGTGACACTCGGCAAGCGGGCAAGAGCAGAGACACATATAACGGACCACCCGCTGTCCATAAGTTACATTGCGGTTAAATTTATCCAGGAAGTATTTATAGATTTGGGCGATAAAACGGCCTATGTAATCGGTACCGGAGAGATGGGGAGACTTGTTATCAAATACCTTCTGGAAAAAGGAATCAAAAATGTTTTTGTTTCCAACAGGACTTATTCCAAAGTAATAGATTTAAAACGGGAGATGCCGGCAATTCAGGTGATTCCCTGGGAACAAAAATATGAAAAAATAGCTCAAAGCGATATCGTAATAAGTGCCACCGATGCCCCGCATTATACGGTAGATTATGATAAATTCAAGGCGAGCTTCAACGGAAGAAAAATATGCATGGTGGATATCGCACTACCGAGGGACATCGATCCCAGGATAGGTGAAATAGAAGGAATCGCCTTGTATACCATCGATGATCTGAAAAACGCGTCAGAGGAGAACAGAAAAAAAAGGGAAAAGCAGATTGCCGTAATAGAGAATATGGTGAATGAAGCGGTGGCGGATTTCGTAAAATGGCATAATGCTCTCCTGATAGTTCCGGCTATTAGACATCTAAATGATTATGCGGCAAATGTCTGCCATGCAGAATACGAAAGGGTTATAAATAAACTGACAGGCATCGAGGAAAGGGAGAGGCAGCAAATAAAATACTCCCTGGAGAGAGTTGGCGCCAAAATCGTGAACCGTTATTTAATGGGATTAAAAGCCCTGGCAGAGGCAGGTAAGCTCGATCCATCGGTGCTCAAAGTTTTTGAATCCGCAAACGGAAATACAATATTTGATTAATTTTTACCGGGGGGCGATTATAACGAAAAGACTTTTACGGGCGGGAAGCAGGGAAAGCAAACTGGCTTTAATACAGACTGATATTGTCATAGAACAATTAAAAAGACATTATCCCCATTGGGAGTTTGAAATAGTAAGAATAAAGACCCGGGGAGATAAGTTTCTCAACGCTGATTTGGGCGAACTCGGTGGAAAAGGGCTCTTTGTAAAGGAAATTGAGGAAGCGCTGCTTTCCGGCGCCGTAGACATGGCGGTGCACAGCATGAAGGATGTGCCGTCGGAGCTGCCGGAGGGGCTTCATATCTCGGCTGTCACTAAAAGAGAGGACCCGAGGGATGTCTTTATATCGATGAACGGGGTGAGATTTTCGGAACTGGCGACCGGGGCCCGGATAGGCACCTCCAGTTTAAGGAGGGCCGTCCAGCTAAAAGCCATGAGGCCCGATGTAGAGATATTGCCCATCAGGGGAAACGTCCTTACCAGAATAAGAAAAATGCGGGAACTGGGCCTGGACGGAATCGTGCTGGCGGCGGCGGGGATAAAGCGGCTGGGCATGGAGGAGGTTATTACGGAGTATTTTACCCCGGAGATGATGGTACCGGCTGTAGGCCAGGGGGCTCTTGCCGTAGAGACCCGTATAGACGATGAATTGAGCGAATATATCCGGTGCATAAACGACGCCGGTACGGAAAGCGCGGTGAGGGCCGAAAGGGCCTTCATGCAGGCCCTCGGGGGGAGCTGCAAAATCCCTATAGGGGCTTACGCCGAAGTGGATGGGAACACCCTGAATTTGATCGGAATGGTAGAAAAAGATGGGACGATAAAAAAGGGCAGCATATCGCAGGATGTATCTCTTGCAGAAAAAGCGGGCGCAAAACTTGCGAGAGAATTGGGTGAGCTGTGATGAAAGGAAAGGTATACCTCATCGGAGCAGGGCCCGGCGACCCTGGTCTCCTGACGTTGAAAGCCGTAGGTGCCTTAAAAAGAGCCGATACTATAGTCTTCGATAGATTGATAAATTATGAAATATTAAAGCTTGCCCGGCCTGGGGCCGAACTTATCGACGTGGGTAAAATGCCCGGACATCATCCGGTGCCTCAGGAGATGATAAACGGAATTTTGGCAGAAAAAGCCGGGGAGGGAAGGACGGTAGCCCGGCTGAAGGGAGGGGACCCCTTCGTGTTCGGCAGGGGGGGAGAGGAAGCGTTGTTCTTAAAAGAAAAAGGGATACCCTTCGAGGTAATACCTGGCGTTACCTCTGCGGTCTCCGTCTCGGCGTATGCGGGGATACCTTTAACCCACCGGGATTTTGCCTCCTCCTTTCACGTATTCACCGGCCATGAAGCCGGAGCCAGGGAGGATAACCCCGACTGGGAAGCTATTTCAAAGTTAAACGGCACCCTGGTATTTTTGATGGGCGTAAAAAATATGGATTTTATTACCAAAAGCCTCCTAAAATACGGCAAATCCGCCGCCGCTCCGGCTGCCGTCATAATGAATGGCACGACCCCGGCCCAGAGGGTGGTAGTTGGAAGCCTTGCGGATATTTCTGAAAAGGCAAGAAAAAACGGCATAAAAAGCCCTGCGGTTATGGTTATGGGCGATGTAGTAAACTTAAGGCAGGATCTTAACTGGTACGAGACAAAAAAACTTTTCGGGAAAAGGATTCTTATAACCGGCATGGACGAGCGGGAGGAATGGGAAGAAGGTTTTATCAGAAATGATCCTGTAGCCGCTTTAATACACGAAGGAGCAGAGGTCATACATTGTCCCGCCTTAAAAATAATACATGTCCTTGATAATATAGAAAGACTGCTCGATGAAATTGTAAATTACGATATCCTTATATTTACCAGCAAAAACGGTGTGGAAAGCTTTAGCAGGGCTATGCGGGAAAAAAGATTTGATGTCAGGAAATTAGACAATATCAGGATAGCGGCAGTGGGTTCCAAGACAAAGGAAAAACTGGAAGAAATGCTAATTTACCCGGATATTGTGCCCCGGGAATTTACATCAAATGCCCTCCTTGATGTAATTAAAGAAGAAAAAATTGGAAAGAACGCTGCCGTAGTCACCTCCGACATCGGGGGTAAGGACCTGATGAGTGGTTTAGAACGGCTTGGCTTGAAGCCGCGGAAGATAATCGCCTATAAAAACCGGCCCAATTATGAAATCAGGGGGCGGTTCCTCGAGGAATTTGAAAAAGGCATCGATATTGTCATATTTACAAGCCCGTCCACTTTTTACTATATGAAAGAGATAGCCGGGGAGAGCATTGGGAAAATCAGCAAATCTATCATCGCCGCCATAGGCCCCACCACAAAAAAGGCCATTGAAGGTGAAGGGTACAGGGTTGATGTAATACCACGGGAGCATACGCTGGAAGGTGTCATAAGAGAGATACTGGAATATAAAAATCTTTAAACTGGCATTTTTAAACCGCAACTTTGAGCAATACGGGAGAAGGTGGATGAAATGGAGTTTATCAAAAGGCCAAGGAGACTTAGATTGAATGGTGCCATAAGGGATATGGTGCGAGAGACGAGGATCGATGTGAAGGACCTCATATATCCTCTTTTTGTGGTGCATGGGAAAAAGGTTAAGCAGGAAATAAATTCTATGCCCGGGGTGTACCGCTTTTCCATAGATACACTGGTGGAAGAGGTAAAAGAAATTTACAGCCTCGGTATACCGGCGGTTCTCCTCTTCGGCGTGCCGGCCGTTAAGGATGAAGTGGGAAGCGAGGCATATGCCGATGACGGCATCGTGCAAAGGGCCATAAAGACCGTGAAAGATGCCGTGCCTTCCATGTTTGTTATAACCGATGTTTGCATGTGCGGCTATACCAGTCACGGCCATTGCGGAATAGTTGAGAAGGGCTATGTGGTAAACGACAAAACCGCGGAACTTATTGCAAAAACGGCCCTTTCCCATGCAAGAGCAGGAGCCGATATGGTGGCCCCTTCGGACATGATGGACGGGCGGGTAGGCGCCATAAGAAAACTGCTTGATGAAGAAGGTTATACAAATGTTTCGATAATGGCCTACAGCGCAAAATACGCTTCAGCTTTTTTCGGCCCTTTCCGGGAGGCCGCCGAATCCGCTCCGAAATTCGGGGACAGGAAAACGTATCAGATGGACCCCGCCAACTCCGATGAGGCCATGAGGGAAATTGAGCTCGACATTGAAGAAGGTGCCGACATAGTGATGGTAAAGCCCGCCCTGTCGTATCTTGATATAATAAGGCGGGTAAAGGAAAGTTTCAACATCCCCGTGGCGGCCTACAATGTGAGCGGCGAGTATGCTATGGTGAAGGCCGCGGCGAAGACAGGGGGGCTTGATGAAAAGGCCGCCGCTATGGAAATCCTGACATCGATAAAAAGAGCGGGAGCCAGTTTGATAATAACCTATTTTGCAAGGGATGTGGCGGCATGGCTTACTACCCTGTGATGCTGAATATACAAGGCAAAAGGTGCCTTGTGGTGGGCGGCGGGTCGGTGGCTCACCGCAAAGTGCTATCCCTGCTGGAGTGTGGAGCGATTGTTACCGTCATAGCTCCGGTGGTTAACGAGAGTATACTGAAGCTCTGGGAGGAGTCCCGCATAAGGTTAATTCGGAGAAACTACATTAAAAGTGACCTGAGGGGTTATTTTATCGTCGTGGCCGCATCGGATGATCGAGATGTAAATAAACTTATAGCCCAAGAAGCCGGCGCGGAAGGGGTGCCGGTAAATGTGGTTGACAGCAGGGAACTTTCTTCTTTCATAATGCCTTCCGTTATAAGGAGGGGGGACCTCACGGTTGCCATTTCTACCGGCGGGAAGAGTCCTCTTTTATCAAAAATGCTAAGGCGGAAGCTGGAAGAAATTTTACCCGCTGAGTGTGAACGACTGCTAAAAAAATTGGAAGAAGCGAGAGAAAGGGCAAAAGAAAAGGAACTTCCCTCACAAGAAAAACTGAAAATATATAGAGAAATAATCGAGGATAGCGAATTAAAAAATTTTTTTAAAAATGGAGGATAATAAAAATGCGTGACAATATGAAGTCGGAAGAACTTTTCATGAGGGCAAAAAGGGTTATGCCCGGTGGTGTGAACAGCCCGGTGCGGGCATTCAGGTCGGTGGGCATGAATCCCGTTTTTATAAAAAGAGGGCGGGGAAGTCATTTGTGGGATGAAGACGGCAATGATTACATAGATTACGTACTTTCCTGGGGGGCGCTCATTTTGGGGCATGCCCATCCTGATGTGGTATCTGCCGTAAAAAAACAGTCGGAGATGGGGACGAGCTTCGGAGCATGTACAGAACTGGAGGTGTTGATGGCGGAAAAGATAAAACGGGCGTTGCCCTCCGTTGAAGTTATTAGAATGGTTAATTCCGGTACCGAAGCCACCATGAGCGCCATTAGACTTGCAAGGGGTTATACAGGAAGGAATCTTATAGTGAAATTTGCGGGCTGCTATCACGGCCATTTCGACGGTCTCTTAATCAAAGCGGGTTCGGGAGCGCTGACTTTCGGGGTTCCCGATTCGGCCGGGGTTACAAAGGAGACGGCAAAAGACACCATTGTTTCTGAATACAATAATACGGAAATGATAAAGACAATCTTCGACAGGTACGGTGAGGCTATTGCCGCTGTCATAGTAGAACCCGTAGCGGGAAATATGGGCACCGTACCGCCGGGAGAAAATTTTTTAAAAGCCCTGCGGGAACTGACATTAAAATACGGTGCACTGCTGATATTCGATGAAGTCATTACGGGCTTTAGGGTTTCCTTTTCCGGTGCTCAGGGGTTATTGGGAATAACCCCCGACATTACCGCACTGGGGAAGATCATAGGTGGTGGGCTGCCGGTTGGCGCTTACGGTGGAAAAGAGGAAATCATGAGGTATGTTTCACCCGATGGCCCCGTATACCAGGCCGGGACTCTGTCCGGCAATCCGCTGGCTATGGCGGCGGGCTATGCCACACTAAAAATCCTGTCGGAAAATCCCGGTATATACGAAGAACTTGAAAGAAGGGCGGAAAAGCTCTGCAGGGGATTAAAGGAAACCATGGAACATTTTGAAATACCGGTTACCATAAACAGGGTGGGCAGCATGATGACCGTGTTCTTTAACGGCGGGGGTGTCTATGACTATGATTCGGCGATAAAATCCAATACCAATTTATACGCCGCATATTTCAGGGAAATGCTGAAACAGGGCATTTATCTACCTCCCGCCCAATTTGAGACGTTCTTCCTGTCTTATGCCCATTCTGACGAGGATATTGACAGGACGATAGAAGCTGCTTATAAAGCTGCGGGGGCGTTAAAATAAATAACGGTATCCCCCGCAGTTATTCCATTTCGGGTATTTCTCCCGGTTCAAAAAGGGCCTTTATTATCTTTTTAGCGTCTTCATTGGCGATGGAGTAAATCACCTCTACGCCGTTTCTTCTTCCTTCAATAATGCCTTTGGACTTGAGGATCGCCAGGTGCTGTGATACCGTCGACTGAGGCAGTTCCAGGCAGCTCTGCATTTTGGAGACGTTGCAGTCTTTCGACATCAGCCGGCAGACAATGCACAATCTCGCCGGGTGGCCAAGGGCTTTTAAAATCTCCGCGGTTTTGATAAGTTTGTTTTTATATTCACCGTCCATTTTCAACCTCCCGAAAGAAAATCTTATATATAAATATTATGATATAAACGGCCCTGTTGTCAAACGCATATTTATATCTTTTAACTTTACAGAAAATTGAATAGCGCCCCAGAGACTATACAAGCCATATGACTGTTAGATGAAAGGGGATGGGATAAGGTTGGCCTTATTTGCGCATTAGTGCACAGACATATATTCGCATTTTTCAGTAAAAGCTGAGTTTATCATAATATTTTTTTAAGCTGGATGGATTTATTGTTAATTATATAAGAAACCAGATGTATATTTTGCCACAAACCTGACAAATAAGGTCTGCGAGGTAGAACAAATTGCCTTTTTCCAATTTCTTTTGTAAGATTTATAATATTTTGGGAAAATCCGTTTGCGATTAAATAAGCTTTTATGAGATTGTAATCTCCACCGGCTGTGTTATAAGCCACCCAATCTACATATTTCATTAATTGGCCAATGGGATTTATTTCCATGCTTTCTACAGAAGTTATAAAGTCTTTTTTAACTTCTATAATTAAATATTCAGAGGCAATAGGACTGGCAAAAGGATAAACTGGTTTTTCTTTAATCCCGAATATATCAATTTTATCCATATAAGTTATTGGCTTATATGGTGATGCGGAAACTTGATTTGCTATATAGTTCCATGGTCCACTAAATATGTTTGATACCGAAGTGGGGTCATGAGTTAATTTTGAAACAAGCCAGGTTTGTAATATTGCTTCATGCTTTATTTTATCATCTTGAATAAATTTTGAAATTAATTCATCAACATCTATTTGATATTCCGCCAGGTTATAACTTTCATTGATATAATGATGGTAGTCTTCAGGTGCGGAATAAAATATATCATTTTCATCAGGATTATCCCAGCAATCTAGATTTTTTCGAATTAGTAATTGCAAAATAAAATTGCATTCTGTAGTATCCATTTTAATAAAACTAAGACCCTGGAAGGTTCTCAGAGATCTAACCATGTTACTCCTATCACTCATTAGTACTTCGTCCATATCAAGGCCCTTTTTAAAAAAATGGGGGGCCGGCTTATAAAACACAACCCAGCGGATATCATAATCGGCTGGAACATTTTCATTCCAGAGAAGAGCCTTATTTTTGCCGCGCTCGCCGGCAAAGTAAGATTTGGGGTAATTGCATAATGCCACAGGTTTAGTGGTTAATTCTTTATTCAATGATACGATTTTTCCTACGCCGTAAATTATTCTTTTTATAAAGAAAAAAATAAATTCCCCTTCTTTCATAGAACAATAATCTGCCAGAGTATACTCGTGGGCTGGGGACCACTGCCCGTTTTTTGGATACTTTATTTTTGTTCCATAAAAACCATTTTTAATATATAATTCCAGAGTGTCCAGACTATCCAGCGAGATTAAATAACCACCCATAATGATGCTCCTTTTCTATATTAGAATTTTTTATTGCGCAACAACTTTATTTTATTTATTCTATTTGGAAATAAGTAATTCCTTCAAAGAAGTTTTATTTTGTCAAGGTCACCTGTTGAAAAAACTTGTGGGATAGAATTATATTAATGGAGAAGGACTTTATAAAAAAATGTCGAACTAATGTTTTTATAAAAAGTATTTTTGGAGAGATAATAATGTTAACTAGACAATCAGTTGTAACAAAACATGCGGAAAATGAAGCAATTAAAGCAAAACCCTTTTTAAAATGGGCCGGAGGGAAAGGACAGTTATTGGACACATTTAAACAGTACTTTCCCAAGGAATTAGCAAGCGGAAAAATCAAAAGATATGTAGAGCCTTTTCTGGGAGGAGGGGCTGTATTTTTTCACATAGTGCAAAATTATGATGTTGATGAGTTTTATTTGATTGATATAAATGAAGAACTGATCCTGACATATAAGGTAATCCAGAATGATGTTCACGAGTTGCTTCAACAGTTAAAATGTCTAGAAAATATCTATCTTTCACTTTCTGTAGAAAAAAGAAGAGAATTTTATTATAAAATAAGGAGAGATTTTAACAAAGAAAAGGCCAAATTTAATTTTAGTGAATACGATGTCAATTGGATAAAAAGAGCAGCGTATGTTATATTTTTAAACAGGACATGCTTCAATGGCTTATTTAGAGTCAATTCAAAAGGAGAGTTTAATGTTCCTTTTGGTAGATACAAAAATCCTAAAATTTGTGATGAAAAAAATTTATTGGCTGTAAATAAGTGTCTTCAAAAGGCAGTTGTTTTACAAGGTGATTTTGAAAAGTGTTTTACTTATGTAGATAAAAGTACATTTGTGTATTTAGACCCTCCATATAGACCCATTAGTCAAACTGCCAACTTTACGTCTTATTCAAAAGATAACTTTGATGATGAAGCCCAGAGAAGATTGGCAAGGATTTATAAAGAAATGGATGCTAAAGGGGCAAAGTTGATGTTAAGCAATTCAGATCCAAAAAATGAAGATCCACAGGACAATTTTTTTGAAGACTTATATTCTGGTTTTAACATATTTAAGATCAAGGCATCTCGAATGATAAACTGTGATGCAACAAAAAGAGGAGGGATTAGCGAACTCATAATAACTAATTATTGAAAAATTTGCCACCGGTGATTGATTATGAAAATTTCTGCTGGAAACTTAAACGATTTTGAACTGGAAAGCACCACTGTATGGTCGTTTCCTGAAAGAGGAAAATGGTGTACTCATAATTCAAGTTTTAGAGGCAACTTTGCCCCTCAGATTCCAAGAAACTTAATACTAAAGTATTCCAGTCCCGGTGATATCATACTGGATCCAATGGTAGGTGGCGGGACAACTTTAATTGAAGCTAAATTGTTGAATAGGAATGCAATAGGTATAGATATTAACCCTGATTTTGTTGAATTGACCAAGAAAAATTTGAATTTTCATGTGGATAACAATTCTGTTCAAAAAGTTTATGTCGGCAACGCTCTGAATTTGTACAATATTAAATCACAAAGTATCGACTTGATAATCACTCACCCGCCATATGCAAATATAATAAAATATTCAAATGGAAGAATAAAGGGTGATTTATCTAACATATCAAGTATTCAAGAGTTTTGTGATGAGTTTGAGATTGCTATAAAGGAATTTTATCGTGTGTTAAAACCAAATAAATACTGCTGTATTTTAATAGGAGATACTCGAAGAAAAAAGCACTATGTTCCACTTTCTTTTTTTGTATTAGAAAGATTTTTCAGGCAGGGATTTATCCTGAAAGAGGACATAATAAAGATACAGCATAATTGTTCGACAACTAATCCTTGGAAACTTAAAGTAAAAAAATATGATTTTTATTTAATTATGCATGAACATCTTTTTATATTTAGAAAACCTGATAAAAATGAGGATTTATCGATATATAGAGATAGCACGAAAATAGTAATAAAAGGTTTAGAATAAAAGCTATATCTTTTTATTTTTTTCAACATATCTATACAACCATACATCTATATGATATAATTTATATGGAGGTGGGCCGGATGGTGATAGATAAGAAAAGCCCCATACCTGTGTATTTTCAACTGAAAAATTTTATCAAGGAAGATATTGAAAAGCGGGGGTTGAAGCCCGGGGACGCCCTGCCCTCCGAACGGGAATACTGCGAACGCTTCGGCATAAGCCGGATGACGGTGAGGCAGGCGCTCAAAGAACTGGAGCTGGAAGGGGTTATTGTCAGGGAAAGGGGCAGGGGCAGTTTTGTGGCCATTCCCCGCATTGAGCAGGAAGGTCTGATGAGTTTTACCGAGATGGTAACAGCCAGGGGTATGAAGCCTGAGACCGAAATGATAGAGTTTTTGAAGATTCCTGCGGAGGGCCTTGCCGATATGCTGGGGATTGAGGCGGAAGAGGAAGTATACAAAATTACGAGGCTGAGAAAAGCTGACGGGTTTCCTGTGGCTCTCGAGACGGTTCACATTCCGGGGAAATTTGTCCCCGGTATAGAAAAGAAAGACCTTACCGGTTCGCTATACAACCTTTTGCAGATGGATTATGACATGGAAATAAGATGGTCAAAGACCAGCTTCTCCGCTGCTATGTCCACGCCTTTTCTGGAGGATCTGCTGAAGCTGGAAAAGGCAACTCCGCTTTTGAAGGTGGAAAGCGTGAACTTCTCTGCAGAACCGGTCTATTTTGAAATATCCTATTACAGGTCCGACCAGTTTAAAATAACTGTAAACCTGAACCGTAAGTAATCCGTGTGATATTTTTGACGGGCCGTTACCGCCGCCAAAAATGACCTTTAACACGAAATTTAAATTTTAGAGGAAATTAAAAAATTATCGGAGGTTGACGTGAAATGCAGTTAATAATCGAAAAAAGTTTTTCCGACATGAGCAGTAGGGCTGCCGGAATTATTGCCGGGGAAATAATAAAAAAGCCTGACCTGGTGCTGGGCCTGGCCACCGGCAGCACCCCTCTCGGCACTTACAGGGAACTTATAAGAATGCACAGGGAAGAAGGATTGGATTTTTCCGGGGTGGTGACTTTTAACCTGGACGAGTATTACGGCCTGTCTCCGGATAACCCCCAGAGCTACCACTATTACATGTACGAAAACTTCTTCAAGCATATAAACATAAAGCCCGAAAACATCCACATACCCGACGGCATGGCCGAAGACGTGGAAGCTCACTGCCGGAAGTACGATGAGGAAATAGCAAGGTACGGGGGCATAGATCTGCAGCTTCTCGGAATAGGGCGGAACGGGCATATAGGTTTTAATGAACCGGGGGATGAGCTTCTGACGGTTACCCATTTGACGGAATTGACCCAGGACACCATAAGGGCCAATTCGAGATTTTTCAATTCCATCGAAGAAGTGCCAAAAAAAGCCATTACCATGGGCCTTGGCACCATAATGCAGGCCAAAAAAATCCTGCTGCTGGCCAGCGGCGAAAACAAAGCAAGGATCATGGCGGAACTGCTGGGTGAAGAGGCGGTTTCCACGAAAGTCCCCGCGTCTTTCCTGCTGCTGCACCAGGATGTGACGGTGATAATTGATGAAGAGGCTGCAAAACTTTTGAAAAAAAGGCAGACAATATGAATGTCGTAAACTTTAAAAACGAGAAACCTTAACCGGAAAACCATAAAAATATAATAACTTGCGGGAGGAATCTTTGATGATAACGGCAATTAAAAACGCCCGGGTAATAACTCCCTATGAAATTCTGGAAAATCATGCGGTGATAATAGAAGATGGCAAAATTGCGGGCGTAGAAAAGAATAACGAATTGGAAGGAAGGAGTTTTGACAGGGTTATAGACGCCGGGGGAAATTACCTTTCTCCCGGCTTTATAGATATCCATAACCACGGCAATTCCGGCCATGATGTAATGGATTCCACTTTTGATGCTCTGGATTCAATGGCGCGCTTTCATGCAAAGCACGGCGTTACGGGGTTCCTTGCCACCACCATTACGTCATCCGTCGAAAATATAGAGAAAGCCATAAGAAACGTGGCGGATTATATGAGTTTTCAAGAACGGGGAAATAGCTGTACCGGGATCGAAGACAAAACTGGAACCGCTGGAGGAGAAACGGAAACAAAAAGCGGCCCGGCTCATAAAGGAAATTTGAAGGCCGGACTCCTGGGTATTTACCTGGAAGGTCCCTATTTTTCCATGGCCAGAAAGGGAGCTCAGCCCGCCGAATACATAAAAAATCCCTCGGTCGGAGAGGTGGAAAATTTTATCAAGATATCCCGAAACACCATAAGAATTGTGGCTCTTGCTCCGGAACTTCCGGGAGCGCCGGAGGTCATATTTTATCTCAAATCCAGGGGCATAACCGTATCCGCCGGCCATACCGACGCCGGCTTTGCCGAGGCGAAAAGAGGGATAGACTGCGGCATCACCCAGGCCACTCACATATTCAACGGCATGAGGGGTTTTTCCCACCGGGAACCGGGCGCGGCGGGAGCTTTTCTCACCGATGAAAGGGTGGCATGTGAGATGATCTGCGACGGCGTGCACCTTCACCCGGCGGCTATGAGGCTGGTGTCAGGGGCCAAAGGGAAAGACGGAATCATCCTTATTTCCGACGCCATGATGGCCTGCGGTCTTTCAGACGGAGAGTATGAACTGGGAGGGCAGAAGGTAATGGTGAAAAATGGACAGGCAAGGCTTGCCGACGGCACTCTGGCCGGTTCCACCCTGACTATGAATAAGGCCGTATACAACATGGTCCACATGGTGGGGGTTTCCCTCTGCGACGCCGTGCGTATGGCGACATTAAATCCCGCCAGGGCTTGCGGCCTTGCCCGTAAAAAGGGCAGCATAGAGGTGGGGAAAGATGCGGACCTTGTGATATTTGATGATAATGTAAATGTAATTGCGGTCATAATTGGCGGAAAATCCGGCTCAATTCCGATAGTGTAAAATTTTTATAGGTTAAAAATCAGGAAAACGGCGGACGTATGTAGAAAAAAGACCTCACCTCTTTTGAACAGGATGAGTTAAAAAACTCAACAGGAAGATGAGATCATATAAAACTAATTCAACCTGTATTACAAAAATTCTTGCTTGTCGCAGAAAAAGTAATTGAATTACTGGATGGCAAATACACCTATCCAAAATTTGAAATGGAACCGAAAAGATTGCTAAATGACCTGGGAAAAGAAATCTGCACAGAAATACTTCATGAACTTGCTTGCCCTCAAGAGAATTGGGTCCAAAACGCACAACATGATAAAATAACTCTTGAAGGGGAGCAAAGGAAGAATTTTTCTACTGAAGAAAAGCTCGCTATCTTATCCGAAGCTCAGAGCTCATGTACCACTAAAGTTGCTGTCTGTAGGAAGTACGACATATCAAAAACTACAATAGATTACTGGAGAAAAAAACTTTTGAATCCGAATGACAATAACTATGATGATGAAAAAGTAAATCTTAGAAAAGAAAATATTAGCTTTGTTCCATCATTGTTGAAAAAGATTTCATGAGCGAATACCAGTAAGGTCGCCTGAAAGAAACCCGAATATTGAAAGATTTCATAGAACCTTGAAAGAAGAATATGGTAACATAAATGATTTTGCAAGTTTTAGGTCATTTTTTAAAGGCCTGGATTAATTATATAAAATTTAACTTTTGCGAAAGATCTCGCTAATCCATAAATTTATGACTTTATTACACATTGCATTTTATGAAGCTTTTTAAAGAAATGCTGTGAATCGTGGCGTGTTGGTCGTTTAAGTCCAAATAATAGGGGGCCAGTACACTATACTATTAAATTTCCAATTTTTGGAAATGAAGATAGGGTTTTCTGTGGGTTTGAGGGCGATATTTTTCAATGAAAACGGACTTTAAGTTGCAAAAGTGGTGATTATATTTTACATCTCTGTAATAAATTAAAATAGCCTTTGCAAATAATGGTTTTGTCGTTGGGATCGACGTTACTGAAAAGAATTACTATGTAAGGATATAGCAAAGATGGCTGCTGGCGTCCAGTTTCAAAGAATAAAGAAAAAACAAGGTCTTAAACAAGTGACCATTATAAAAGGCTCCTGACTTGGTTTTTAAAGCAACATGGATATATAATAGTTCGAGCAAACCTGTTACATGTAAAGGAAAGAATGCAGATAACAGTCCGAAAAGAGTAATCAAAAGGACACATTAATCTCAATAACTCGTAAAAGAAGGGAAATTTTTAAACTGCTCCTCCCCGACAAAGAATTTCCGCCGAAACGGCTCCCATCTTCTTACCAAACAAGGTCGGCGGTTACATGCCGGCGAAACCTGAAAGCCCCAATATAGAACAAAATGGCAATCCGAATGCTGCGTTAATAGCTCTTTCAAAGGGATATGTGGTGGCATCGCCCGGTGTATGCGGTCGTACATTAAAGGACGAAAATGGGCTATATACCGGCAAGGCACCTGCCTGCAATGTGGACCTGAAGGCAGCAGTTCGATACCTCCGCTATAACGACAAGATTATGCCAGGTAGTGCTGAAAGGATCATTTCCAACGGCACTAGTGCGGGCGGAGCACTCTCCGCACTGCTTGGTGTAACTGGAAATAATATGGATTATGAATCTTATTTGGAGGTAATCGGTGCCGCTAGTGAGCGTGACGATATCTTTGCCGCCTCCTGCTATTGCCCCATTACAAGTCTAGATAACGCTGACATGGCATATGAGTGGCAGTTCAATGATATAAACGATTACAATTTCGGTGGGTGAAAGGGCACGTTAACGGAGGAACAGATTAGGGTTTCTAACCAACTAAAAGCTATGTTCCCCCAGTATCTGAATTGTCTAAGGCTTCAGAAGGCTGACGGGACTGTGTTAATATTAGACTTAAACGGCAACGGTACTTTTAGAGATTATGTCAAATCCTTTTTAATTTCATCGGCGCAAAAAGCCCTAAATAGAGGTGAAGTCCTACATAGTATGAGTTGGATAGCAATAAAAGATGGAACCGTAGCAGATGTCGACTTTGACAAATATGTCGCGTACGCCACCAGAATGAAGCCTGCTCCTGCTTTTGACGCTTTGGATTTAAGCAGCTGGGAGAATAACTTGTTCGGCACGTCGACTGTTGACAACCAACACTTTACTAAGTTCAGCAAGGATAATAGCACGAAAGACGGCTCCCTTGCTGAGGCGAAAAGAGTGAAGATGATGAACCCAATGAACTACATCGGTACCAAGGGGACCACAACCGCTCAGTACTGGCGGATTCGTCACGGCGCCCTTGATAGAGATACTTCTTTAGCCATTCCTATTATCCTAGCTACAAAGCTACAGAACGAAGGCTTCGACGTTGACTTCGAAATACCGTGGGGTATAGGACACGGTGGGGATTACGACCTAGATCAGCTCTTTGCCTGGGTTGACAATATAATAAGAAAAAACACATTGCGATAAGTCCAATAGATAAAAATAAAAAATAATCAAAATAGGGTAATGATATTGAACCCCCCAGTTACCACTGGGGGGTTCAATTATTGTGTGCCGCGTGCCAAGCAAAGCCGCAATTTGCTTGCCGGTGAAGTCCGGCACCGGTAGCCGCCAATGGGCCGGTTGGCTTCAGGGCTGGTTGTGTCAGAAATGATACGGTCAGAGCGCCCTGAATATGCAAGACTTCAGACCGTCATAAAGTGAACTCTGCAGCGCTGTTAGAAAACCCATATGGGAGAACAGAGGATGGCGAGCCTCTGGCGTACGGGCGAAGCCCATGGAATGTGTGAAAAACTTGGATGCAACACAGAGGAATCCTCCGGCGTAGGGGAGACGGTATGAAGTTACACTAGATTGCGGAACTGGGGAGGCCCTACCCTGCACGGGAAACCGTAAAGAGAAGCATATAAGCCAAAAGGGTGAAATTGCTATTCTGTAGGGAGGGAGTGTGAGGGGGAAGCAGAACCACAAGATTTCATGCACTATACGACAAACTTTGGAGAAAAGACATACTATGGAAAGCGTGGTTCAACGTAAAAGAGAATGCCGGAAGTGCCGGTATTGATGGCCAAACCATTGCCAAGATGAAGAAATAGGAGTAGAAACTGTACTAAACGAAATAGCCGAAAACCTAAAACAAAGAAAATACAGGCCTCAACCAGTAGTAAAAATACCCAAAGATAACGGCAAGAAAAGGCTACGTGGGATACCCATTGTAAAAAGATAGAATAGTTCAAGCAGCAGCGATAAGTGCCAAAGCCATAGCAGAAAAAGATAAAGCTGACCGGGAGCGCCTTATAGAGAAAGCCAAGAAATTGGTGGAGGAACCGGGTAAAATAAATCCCGGCATAAAACGGGGCGGCTGAAAATATCTCAAGAAAGATTCCAAAGAAGCAGAAGATATCCACTGGATTCATGATGAAGAAAAAATTCAATTAGATGAACAATATGACGGTTATTACGGTATACAAACCAGTGAAAAAAATATGAAACCTGAAGAAATTCTCGAAGCTTATCATACTCTGTGGAAGATAGAAGAATCATTCAGGATAATGAAAAGCACCCTGGAAGTAATACCAATTTTTCACTGGACTAAGACCAAAGTTATGCACATTCAACCACCAAATACTGTCATTACTGTAGAAGAATTCAACGAATGACCATAAAAAGGTGGGTGGTGGCAAACTTGCTTTTTTTAGGATAAGAATGCCCATTTTATGCGAGTTTCAGGATCTAAAGTGTCAAAGTCGTAGGGTGAGACTGTTAGGGATCCAACCGTTTTATAGCGCCTAATCCAGCAGGCCGTCCTTCAGGTGCTCACACCCATCTTTGACCTTGAATTCTCCGGTTCAAGCTACGGATTTAGACCCAACCGAAGGTTTTGCCTATCTTAAGATGCATTGTTTCATATGCTTTTTATTTTTATAAACAAAAAAATATAACATTCAGTATGAAGGAAATGAGATTAAAGTATAGAATTCTTAATATAAAATCAATAAATATTAATTAAAAAAATAACCTTCTATAAAGGTTATTAATTTTTCGAAAGGGAGATAATCATGGATAAGCTAAAAGGCAAGGTAGCTTTAATAGCGCCAAACTCCTACATTTCAGATTTAGCCCGTAAAATTTCAAAAGAATATGATAATATTTTAGATATTTATGAAGGCAATCTGGAAGAAGGAGTGAAGGCAGCTAAAAAGGCTCTGGCCAACGGCAGCGAGGTTATCATAAGCAGGGGCGGGACGGCCCTGATGATAGAAGAGGAGCTGAATATAACCGTTGTACCGATTACCTTTTCGGCGTACGACCTTGTGAGAACCCTGGCAAAAGCAAATTTCAACAAAAATTCAATCGGAATTATAGGTTACAAGAATTTAATTGGGGAAATAAACGGTATCGAAAATATGATGGGCTGCAGGATTTATTTTACCGAGATCAAGAACCACAAAGAAATAGAAGAAAAGATGTTGGAGCTCTACAAGCGATTTGGTATTCAGGTTTTTATCGGCGGAGAGGCGGTAGTAAAGGTAGCGGAGGACCTCGGCTTAAAAGGGATATTGATGGACTGCGGTGTAGAAACCATACGCCGGTCGATTGCCGAAGGGATACGCATTGCCAGGATTATGATGGAGAAGGCAGAAAAGAGCATGCAGTTTAGGGCAATTTCTGACTACAGCAATGAGGGAATAATTCTGCTGGATGAAAAGAACAGGGTAACGTATATCAATCCGGTGGGCCAGAAGATACTGATGAGCGGTTACGAGGAAATTATAGAAGTGGATATTAAAAAATTTATTGCAGGCTCAAAACTTATTGATGCTATCGAACAAAAAAAGCAGCTAACTGCGGAATATGACCAGATAAACAGTATAAAAGCCATTGTAAACTATATTCCCCTGTTTATGAACGGTGTGCAGGTCGGCAGCATAATTTCTATACATGATATTACAAGGATAGAGGAACTGGAAAGGAAGATAAGAAAGGAACAGTATGCCAAAGGGCTGACTGCAAAATACACATTTAATGACATATTGACGAACAATGAAAAGATGAAAAAGCTCATAAACACGGCAAAGAGGATCGCAAAGACCGAGAGCACCATATTGATAACTGGAGAATCAGGTACAGGTAAGGAGCTCATAGCTCAGAGCATCCATAATGAAAGTTTAAGAAAAAACGGCCCTTTTGTGGCGGTAAATTGCGCCTCTCTGCCTAGAAATTTGCTGGAGAGTGAGCTTTTCGGTTATGTGGACGGCGCGTTTACAGGTGCAAAAAAAGGCGGAAAACCCGGGCTTTTTGAACTGGCGCACATGGGGACCATTTTTCTGGATGAGGTAGCTGATATGCCTCTTGACCTGCAGGCGCATCTACTTAGGGTGATACAGGAGAAAGAGTTGACCAGAATCGGGGATGATAAGGTCATTCCTGTAAATATAAGGATTATCTCCGCCACAAACAAAGACCTGCAGCATTATGTTTCTGAGGGAAGGTTCAGGGAGGACTTGTATTATAGGTTAAACGTTTTAAACATTAAAATGCCGCCGCTGAGAGAGAGGCAGGATGATATACCGTTGCTGGTCAGCCACTTCAGCAAAGAGTACTGTGCGAAAAACAATCTGGGGATGAAAAAGTTTTCTCCAGACGCCATATCTGTACTGTGCAGTTATTTATGGCCGGGGAATATAAGGGAACTTCAAAATTTTGTGGAGCATCTAGTGCTGACCGTAGACTCCGACATCATTTGCGAAAACGATGTTTATGAGCTGCTGGGCATGAAGCTGCAAAGCCGCCAGGCCCTAGAAAGCTACATCATCCCGGGTATTAAGGTTTCGGGTGGAAAAAGCGAAGTGAGCAGCGAAGAGGGCACCGGCATATTGGATATGATAGAGAAGGAGAACATAATCAGGGTGCTAAAAGAGGTCAATGGGAACAGGAAAAAAGCCGCTCGGATTCTTGGGATAAGCACCACGACCTTGTGGAGAAAATTAAAACGGTTTAAAGACAGCAGTACATTTAATTCTGAAACAAAATTCAAGTGAATATTTCAAAGTGCAAAACAATAATTGCAAAAAGTAAATATTATGAATTTGCTATATATCAAAAGAGTCAATTAAGTTGCGCTTTTGTAGTGGCATTGTTTTTGCTATATATCGATGAGTGAAAACAGAAAAGAAAATCATACAAGCTACAGGCGATGGAGTTTTGATTATTTTTAAGTCAAAATATTATGTGGAGGTGAAGAAGTCGGAATCGTCATCATTAAACGACTATTAGAAAAATATAAGTAAGGTTTCGGAGGTGTTGAAATGAAATATAAGTATTCATCAGGTTCCATGGACAAAGCTGATGGCATATATTTTCAGAACATGACGGGAAAACAGGTTGAGGAAAGGCTAAAAGAAAATGACATAATCATCATACCTATCGGGAGCACTGAGTACCACGGCAAGGGTCAGTGCTATGGAGAAGATACTTTTTTGGTAACACGGATGGCGGAAATTGTGGCGCGGGAATGCAAATGCACGGTATCCCAGCCGATCTGGTTTGGTTCGCACCCGTGGTCTCAGCTGGGCATGCCCGGCACCATCGTCGTGCCTGAGGAGACTTTTGTAGACTACATCCGTGCCGTCATTGTGGGATACTGGAACGCTGGCTTCAGGAAACAGATATTGATAAACGGCCATGGTCAGGAGTACGTAATTCCCAATGCCATTCAGCAGTTCGGCAAGATTTATCAGGTGCCGGCGGTCATCTGCTTTGTAAACTGGCCAACAGTAATTGCGCCGTATCTGAAGGATAAGAAGCACGGAGGCCAGTTTGAAACACCCTTCAGGCATGCCGATGAGGTAGAGGCGTCTTATTCTCTGGCCTTATTCCCTGAGATGAACCATAAAGAGGATATGGAAGATAGCGTACCGATGGGCTTCATGCCGGAAGGCCATGTGGACAAGGGAGGAGACATCTACCAGTATCCCATTCCGGGTCATGGCCAGATAGGAATGGGCGGGCTGGAGGTGCTCGTGTACCCGCAGGGCGTCATAGGGAAGCCAACACTGGCAGATGCCAGCAAGGCTGAGGCTGGCCTGGAAAAGCTGATTGACTATCTCATAAAGCTGCACAATGATATCAGAGAAAAATTCCCGCCCGGGAAATTGCCTGATATAGAGCTTGTGACAGAGAGGGATAGGGAAACAATTGAAGCCCTGATAAAAGGGCCTTTCAACGGTGGAAAGAGTATTTATTCTTTGCGATATCCGGTTTGATTTGGGCAGGTGCCATGCAAAAAAAACAATTAGCGGGAGGTAGAATCATGGGAGAAAAAAAGGATGTATTATTTCAGGTGGTTGCAGACCGCAGGAGCATAAGAAACTACACCAGTGATAAAGTTTCGGAAGAAGACCTTCGTCTTATACTCGAAAGTGCAAGGCTGGCACCGTCCGGGGAGAATGCCCAGCCCTGGAGGTTCATCGTGGTAAGAGACGAAGAAGGTAAAAAATACCTGGCGCAGGTTTCCAAGAACGCCAGCGGGAGAAGGTTTACCGGAGAATTTTTGAGCAAGCAGATGCAGGAGAGGTTCAAAACCCTCCAGGACGAGGAGAAAAGACTGGCGGCTTTTAAAAAATTGACATCGGGGGATGTTTCCGGTTTTGTCAGCGAGTCTGATGTGATCCTGATAGTTATTGGGAAGAAAGATGTTTGGGATATGCCCTTTGACTGCTCGGCTGCCATAGAAAACATATTGCTCACCGTCACAAGCCTGGATTTGGGTGCGTGCTGGCTTGTGGCCCCCTGCATAGACATAAGGGACGAACTGAAAGTGAAGTCCTACTTTGACATCCCTGAAGAGTTTAAGGTTGTGAGCATCATTTCGATAGGGCGACCTTCCAGGATACCGAATGCTCGGCCCAGAATACCTCTGAATGAACTTGTCTTTAAAGAGAAATTCGGCAACCGCTATTATGCTGAATAATTCAGATAGGAGGTTTTGTGATATGGAGGAGATCAGCAAATTTAAAGATGAATTGATTTTCGAAGTGCAGAAGGAATTCTGGAACGAGCGTGGAAAAGGGGCGCGTTACAGGCTAACGCGGATAGGTGTTCCGTTCTTTGAAGAAAAGTTGGGCAAGGACCAGCTGAAAGATAAGGAAAGCATCAAAAAATGGCTGGTTGAAAACGGTTTTTGCGAAGAGATTGACTTTAAGGAAGAAGACGTATCTTTAAACATTTCCGTTAAGAACTGCTGCTTGAAAAATATCAGAGATTATTTTGCCGGTGCTAATATGAAGCCACTGGGATGCCCGGTTGCAAATATATTCATGTATTGTCTGGAACTCAACAGCGGTCTTGCACCGGAACTTTTGCCGATTGAAAGCGAAGGAGACTCCTGCAAGCTGAGCCTGGCTAAGATGGCTACTTCTGATGTCGTAACGAGGTGAGCTCCCTTGAAAAGCAAGGTAATGGGATTGGGTGAAGCGGTAAGAGAAATACCTGATGAGGGTGCCCATATAGCTGTAGGCGGATTTGCTATTACAAGAAATCCGATTGCCTTTGTAAATGAAATAATAAGGCAGAAAAAGAAAGAGCTGAATGTCTATCAAACCATAGCCGGTATGGATACGGACCTGCTGGTGGGTGCCGGAGCCGTAAGAAAACTTACTTACAGCGGGGGTTCACTGGATAGATTCGGCAGGCTGGAGAGGATAAATGAGGCCATTGATAGGGGAAGGCTTGATATTCGCGAATACAGCGGTTTGAGCCTGACACTGAGGTTTCTGGCAGGTTCGATGGGCATTCCGTTTATACCCACAAAATCGCTGCTTGGGACTGATATGCTGAGGGATTTGATTGCAAAAAAAGACGATTCCGTGAAAATCGAAACTTCGCCTTTTGATGGAGAAAAATACGTTTTTCTAAAATCTCTGCAGCCGGATATAGTAGTGATTCATGCTCAGTACGCAGACGAAAACGGAAATGTGGTGATCGAAGGGCCGGTGTGGGATGTAGAAATGGCCAAAGCCGCTAAAAAACTGTATGTCACCGTAGAAAAAATAGTTTCGACGGAATACATCAAGCAGCATCCTGAAAAAGTGGCGATACCCAGTGTCTACACCCATGCGGTCATAGAAGTACCTTTCGGGGCTTTCCCCACGGCGGTCTACAAGGTTTATGACTACGACAAAGATTTTTTGACCAGATATGCAAAAATAAACAAGAATGAAGAGGATTTTAATAACTACTTGGCAGAATATGTCTTCGGAACGAAAGACCACAACGAGTTTTTAGAGAAAATCGGAGGGCTTGCTAGATTGAATGGTATCAAGGCAGACCCTGTATTTGGATACAGAGTATGAGGTGAGATGAAATGGTCAAGGAGTATACCACCAATGAGTTGATGGCTGTTACGGCATCGAGATTGCTTAGAGATGGCGACAACGTGGTAGTGGGATTGGGGTTGC
The DNA here is from genome assembly GCF_049310025.1 of Thermorhabdus hydrogeniformans. Lineage (NCBI taxonomy): Bacteria > Bacillati > Bacillota > Clostridia > Thermosediminibacterales > Tepidanaerobacteraceae > Thermorhabdus > Thermorhabdus hydrogeniformans. The sequence continues at coordinate 101,726 of NZ_JBJYKD010000006.1, forward strand.
CGCAGATAGCTTCACTCCTTGCAAAGAGCACCCATGCTCCAAATCTCAACATAATATATGAGATAGGTGTGATAAATCCCGATGCGGTAGAAATGGGGGTCGGAATCGCGGACCCGAGACTGTGGTACAATTGCGAGCACTTTACCAGTTTTGTCGGTTCACTGGGTCAGGTACTGCAAAAAGGCATGGTGGATGTGGGCTTTCTTGGCGGCCTGCAGGTGGATAAATATGGGAATATTAACAGCACGCTTGTGAAAACCGATTCCGGCAGCAGGCACATCAACGGCAGCGGTGGGGCATCGGATATCGCGTGTTTTGCCAAGAGGCTGCTTATAATAATGAAGCACGACAAGAGAAAACTTGTGGAAAAGGTGGATTATATCACCAGTGTGGGATATTTGGAAGGGTTTGATTCTAGAAGCCAGCATGGAGTGCCTATGTGCGAGTATATAAAGATCATAACTAATCTATGCGTATTCAGCTTTAACGAAGAAAGAGTGCTGAAGATAGAGACACTGCATCCTGGAGTCTCCGTGCAGGAAGTCATCGAAAACACAGGAGTAAAAGTATTCTTACCTGATGGTATGGCAAGGACCAGTGAACCGAGCGATGAAGAGATTTACCTGCTGAGAAACCGCATCGATCCACTCAAAATGTATATTTAGTTTAGATAAAGATAGAAAGGATAAAGGGGTGTGATAAGAAAAGGCTTGAATTTCCAAAATTATTAAGGAGGTAGCTAGGGGATGAAAAGAAAAAGCGTCTTTGTCTTTGTTGTGCTGATGGTGTTCGTCCTCAGTATAGTTTTGACAGGATGCGGTGAACAACAGCAACAGCAGTCAGGAGAAAACAAAGGGGCAGCTGAGACAAAAACCAAATACCCTGAAAGGGCCATAAATGTGATTATAGGTTTTGCTCCGGGTGGGCCCACTGACCTGATCGGGCGCGGTATCCTACCAATACTACAGCAAGAACTGGGCGTGGGAATCGGGATTACGAACATGCCGGGTGCTGCCAGCGCAACCGCTGCATCCAACGTCTTGTCACAGCCTAAGGACGGCTACACTCTGTTCTTCGGGTCTGAAATCATGTCGATCTGGCAGACAATGGGTGTAATCGATCTTAACCCGACCAGGGACTTTATTCCCATAAAATTGGTAAGCCAGGCCATACCCGTGATTGCAGTGCCGCCAGATTCCAAATTCAACAAAGTGGAAGACTTTATTAAATTTGCCAAAGAAAACCCATCGAAATTGAGGATAGGTACAGCAGGTCCCGGCACAGTGCCTCACATTTCCGGGCTGCTCCTGGAAAAAGAACTCGGGAGCAAATTCACTTTCGTCCCGTATGATGGCGGTAGGCCTGCAGTAACAGCCGTCATGGGCGGGCAGGTGGACGCTACTATTGAAATGGTGCAGTCCATGGTTGAGGCATATAAAGGCAATAAGCTAAAGATTCTCGCCTCCTTTACAAACGAACCTATTTCAGGGCTGGAGACTATACCGGCCATAGGGAAAGTATATCCACAGATGAGCAAGTACCTGCCTTACGGTCCTTATTTCGGACTTTTTGCGGCGAAGGGCACACCGCAGGAGGTTATTGATGTATTGAAAGCGGGCATGGACAATGCAGTAAAAGATCCAAAATGGCTTGATTACTGCAAGAAGCTGTATCTGGTTCCAATAGATTACAGCGGAGAAGAAGCGATAAAATTCCTCAACGATTGGACTTCAAAATCGGCATGGATATTATACGATGCCGGCGGTGCTAAAAAATCGCCAGCTGAATTCGGCATTCCAAGGCCTCAGCAGTAAAAATTAAATTATAAAAATCCGCCCTCTAAGAGTTTAGAGGGCGGATGCATAGCATGAAGTAAGTATATTGTTCTAAATGTCTGTATAATGGGGTTAAATCCCTCGGCTTTAGCCGGAACCTTTAGGTCAACAAATTGAATTTGCCCATTTTTACCCACAATGACAGCAAGTTAGCAAAATTAACAGCTCAAACCTCCTGAAAAATGGTATGGTTTGGAAAATAAATGAATAGATAGTTATCATAGTCCAGTGTAAGATTTAAAATTGCGTTTTTTATGATAACTAAAAAATATAATAGTCTTCTTAATAAAGGATTAAGGAGGATAACGATGCTAAAAGTTGATAAAAACAAATGCACAGGAGATCAAGTATGCACCACAGTATGCTCCACAGGTGCCGCTCGTATGACAGATTCCGGAAAGGCAGAAATATCTCCCGATATGTGTGTAGAATGCTATGCCTGTATAAATGTATGCCCTCAGGAAGCCATATATGAAGTAATAGAAAAGAAAGATTAGGGGTGATTACAGTGGAGGATTCGAAGCTGATGAACGCAACATCGATTATTATAGTTGCTGCAGTCTGTTTGCTTACCTTCGGGGACATTGGGTATTTTGTGTTTACCCAGGGAATTCCGCTGCTGACGGTGGATTCGCCCATCATCTTTCCTTTTCTGATTTGCATGGTGTTGTTAATTTGCTTGATTTCTATTGCTGTTAGAGAAATAAGGATATGGACTGCCCGCAAAGGCTCAGATAAAGATGATGCAGAGATTATAAAGGACTTAAAGGCTGTTGTGATTTATTTTGTTGGAACAGTGGTTTACATCATGCTGTTGAAAAACTTGCATTTCATTCTGGGAACAATTATTTATATCTTTGCAGTGATGTTTTTACTCCATGAGTCGAATCGTTTTGTTGAAAGGGTTTACAAAATACTGATTCCGTGTTTGATTACAGTTCCAATTGTGTATTTTGTGTTTAACGGCATATTCGATGTAATACTACCGTAAATATTAAGAGGAGGAACTTTAATGAGCCTTTTATTACTGATTTACATGACGGTGGGAGCAATAATCGGTTTGATAATGGGAGCATTGCCGGGTTTGACGGTTACAATGACAATCGTTTTAGTGGTGTCGCTGACTTTTGGCTGGAACATGATTGATGCACTGGCGTTTATAATCGGGGCGTTTTGCGGCGGAGTTATGGGTGGGTCCATTTCTGCGATCACTTTGAACATTCCCGGGACTGCAGCAGCGGTGTCAACGATTTTTGACGGCTATCCTCTGAAGAAAAAAGGGGAAGCGGCCAACGCATTGGGTGTGGCGTTATTTGTAAGTTTGTTGGGTGGTTTGTTCGGTATAGTCTTTCTTGCGGTTTTTGGAGCACTGCTGGGAGACATTGCCCTGAAATTCGGAAGCCAGGAATATTTTCTTATAACCCTGTGGGGATTATCTTTGATAGCCGTTTTAAGTAAAGGTAATCTGTTGAAAGGAATTGCAGCCACATGTGTGGGTCTGATTATCGCCATGATCGGAATGGACCCCATCACAGGCCTTATGAGATTTACATTCGGATCCAAGCTGCTGAGCGGCGGCATCAATTATATAGTGGCAATGATAGGCCTATTTGGAATGAAGGAAGTTTTTACCCAGCTAAGTAGCAAGCAGACCTTTAAAATTGAAAATGAGCATTACAGAATAAAGGATCTGTTACCGAAATTTAAAATTATTAAAAAGACACTCGGATGTTTTACATGGTCAGCGCCGATTGGCGCAATTATAGGTCTACTTCCGGGGACGGGAGGAGATATTGGATCACTCGTTGCATACGGGTTTACAAAACAGCTTATAAAGAATCCCAGCAGGCCTTTTGGTGAGGGGGCATACGAAGGAGTGGCTGCCCCCGAAATCGCGAATGATGCGGCTATCGGCGGCGCGATTACAACCATGCTGACCCTGGGAATTCCTGGAGACTCCGTCACAGCAGTCATATTAGGGTCCTTTTATCTGCACGGCATTTTGCCGGGACCGACGTTTATGATGACTCAAAGAAACTACTTTTACTTGATTATAGGCTTTCTGCTTATAAGCGAGTTTATAGCTTATTTTCTCGGTATTCTGGGAAGCAATGTGATGCTGAAGATGCTGAATCTGCCCAAGTGGTATTTGATTCCGTTTATTTCGATTCTCTGTATCGTAGGCTCCTATGCTCTGCAAAACAATATATATGACGTGCTGTTTATGGTGATTTTCGGACTGGTTGGATATCTTTTTGAAAAGGCCGGATTTCCTGTGAGCCCGATTGTTCTAGCATTGATACTGGGGCCCATGATAGAGACCAATTTCAGAAAGGCCCTCATAAGCACCGGCAGCATGGGAAGTTTGCTTGCATCTTTTGTAACTCGTCCATTGAGCCTGGTTTTATTGATAATAATAATAGCTACTTTTGTAGCCCAGTCTATAATCTTGTCTAAAATGGAAAAGTTAAGTGCAAATGAATAAACAAGGGGGAGGATGTGGTTGGACAGAATTGTAAGAGTAAACATGAACACAAAAGAAATTGAGGTTACCAGCAATGAAAAATACAAACTTTTGGGCGGCAGGGCATTAACTTCCAGGATAGTATACGAAGAGGTAGATCCAACCTGCGACCCGCTGGGGGAATACAACAAACTGGTCATAGCTCCGGGTTTGCTGGCAGGCACTGCCGTATCAAGTGCCAGCAGACTGTCAGTGGGATGCAAAAGCCCCCTGACCAATGGCATAAAAGAAGCCAACTGCGGTGGGACTATAGGTGCTGCCCTGGCCAAAAATGACGTAAAAGCCATAGTATTAGAAGAGTTAGCCGGGGATGATAACTGCTATGTGCTGGAAATAGACGGTGAGAGTACAAGCTTGACGGTTAGAAATGAGTTAAGGTACCTGGGATGCTACGATACCGTTTCCAGGCTAAAAGAGATATACGGTAGAGACATATGCATACTTTGCATAGGGCCTGCCGGCGAAAGGCTGATGAGGGCAGCATCAATTGCTGCCACAGACCCAACTGGTGAACTCAAGTTTGCCGCAAGAGGAGGAGTTGGGGCTGTAATGGGCAGCAAAGGAATAAAAGCTGTGGTTGTCCGCGATAACCGCAGCAGACAGGTAGAGTACCACGCCAAAGATGAATTTATGGATGTTGCGAGGAAAATAAACAAAGAACTAATATCAGATCCAAAGACGGGCGACACGTATAAGAAGTACGGGACGGCGGGAATTGTAAATGCGGTAAATGCCATAGGGGCACTGCCCACAAAAAATTTCAGATACGGTTCCTTTGAATTTGCAGAGAGACTGAGCGGTGAAGTTATGTATGATACCATAATAAAGAGGGGCGGATGCGGCAAAACAGGAATTCCGTGCATGAACGGGTGCGTAATACAGTGCAGCAACGTGTATCCTGATTCGCACGGCAAAAAGATGGTATCGACACTTCAATACGAGACAATAGCGCTGATGGGTTCCAACTGCGGGTTTGACAACCTGGACTCTGTGGCAAGATTGAACTGGCAGTGCAATGACCTGGGCCTTGACACTATAGAAATGGGAGCTGTACTTGGTGTAGCAATAGATGCCGGGCTGGCCAAATTCGGCGATGAGGAGAGGTGCATGAGGTTGATGGAAGAAATAAGGGAAAATACCATCTTGGGAAGAGTGCTGGCAAATGGAGTTGAGGTTACAGGGAGAGTGCTCGGGACCAACAGGATTCCAGCAGCAAAAGGACAGGCTTTTCCGGGCTACGACCCAAGGGCGCTCAAGGGAAATGGAGTCACCTATGCCATGTCGCCCATGGGTGCTGATCATACAGCTGGCAATGCCTTTGGTTCAAGGAAGGAAGTAAATCCCTTGGGCCGCGAGAACCAGGGTGAATTATCAAACACGCTTCAGAAGCGAATAGCTACTCTGGACAGCCTGGGATTCTGCATATTTGCCCGTGGCCCGCTGTTCAAAGAACCTTCTAGTATGGCTGCATTGGTAAATAACTTTTTAGGTGTCAATCTCAGTGTCGACGATATATGGGAAATCGGGATAACTACTTTGAAGATCGAGAGAGAGTTTAATGTTAAGGCGGGTATCAGCCCGGCGCAAGATAAGCTGCCGGAGTTTTGCTACAGGGAACCGCTTGCACCTACAAATTCAGTTTTCGACCTGGGTGTTGAAGAAATGGAAAAGGCAATAGTATAAGGTCAGGGTGGAAAAAGTGGTTAAAATTAAGTTGCACCTTCATCTGACAATGCATTCGAATGAAAGGGAGATTAACTTAAATATAGAAAGGGAAACACCTCTGGAAGAAATTCTGGTTAAAATAGGAGTGCCAGAAGATGAAGTGGGGATAGTGGTCGTCAACGGCATCTGGCAGAGCAAAACTTGTACAGTGGAAGATGGCGACAGCATCGAATTATTTCCATACCTTCTTGGAGGTTAAATATTAAAAATTATATTGAAAGGGGTTATTAAAGATGGCAAAATTGGTGGTAAAGGAAAGTGAAATCGAGGGCACAAAAAAGATACCGCCGAGGGTTTCAAAAGTGCTGATATGCAACAAGACGGTCGGAGCTACGAAAATATCCATGGGTGTAAATATCACCGAAGTGGGCAGCAAAATTCCTCTCCACAGTCATGAGAATCAGGAGGAAGCCATGTATGTCATTTCCGGGAAAGGAAAACTGATAGCAGAGGGAGAGGAATATGAACTTTCCCCTGGAATGGCAATATTTTCGCCGGTAGGTGTGAAACACGAGATAATAAACACAGGGGATGAACCGTTTAAAATAGTGTGGGCATATGGGCCTCCGCTGCCGGAACACCTGGGATGATGCGAATTGGAGTAAATTTGACGGCTTTGAGCTTTACATCAAATGCTCAAAGCCGTCGGTTTATTTCTGCTCAGGCTCCTTTTTGACATTGTCTTGCTCTGCAAATGATTCACGGTGCCTGCTGGGCAGAGTGTTCAACATCTTCAAATACAATAACAACCGATCTGGTCCCTGCAGAGCGTAGAGGAGAAGGCATGGTTATTTCGGGTTATTTCCGCACCATAGCTATGGCAGTTGCACCAGCTCGGGGATTGAGGGGAAACTACTATTACACAAGGAGGCCCCGCCCTCATTATTATCATGAGCGTGCTGGCACTATTTTATATCAAACATATTAATGGCAGTTGCATTTAAATCTGGCTGTTCATAATAAGCGGTATTGTCTTTGGCGCAGGTTATGGCTCGTTGCAGCCGGCGCTTCTTGCCCTGTCGGTTAAAGGCATAGAGACCCACAGGAGAGGTGCGGCCAAAGGGACGGTGATGTCTGCCTTTGACCTGGGGGTAAGTGCCGGGTCGGTATTGCTGGGGGTTTTGGCAAATTACGGCGGGTATTCTGCTATGTACATAGCAGCTTCCTGGGCGCCGCTTGCAGGGGTGCTTTTATATTTGAAATGGAACAAATTGGGATTTTAAAGGAGAGCATTTCTCATGATAGGTCAACAGGCTGTTTATACACGGTTATGCGGCGGGATTTTTAATGAAGAAATCACCTTTTGCAAAGAGAAGAGAAAATCCCGCCGCAAAAAATTTTCCTGTGGCGGGATTATATTCTTTAAATTCATTTAAATCATTTAAAATATGAGTTGGCCTTTTTCACCAGTTCCATCGTGTTCTTGGCTATTTCTTCAGGGTCAGCTTTCAATCTTGCCACTCCGCTTTCCATGGCAGCTTTGGCCACAGCTTTGGCAACTGCCGGGGCGACTCTGGGGTCGAAGGGTTTTGGTATGATGTAATCCTCGTTTAGCTCACCTTCAGGAATCAGGTCCGCCAGGGCGTAAGCTGCAGCAAGCTTCATATCTTCATTGATTTCAGTGGCCCTCACATCGAGCGCTCCTCTGAATACTCCGGGGAAAGCCAGCACGTTGTTTATCTGGTTTGGATAATCTGACCTTCCTGTCCCCACCACGCGGGCGCCAGCTTCTTTTGCTTCTTTCGGGTCAATTTCGGGGACGGGATTTGCCATTGCAAAAATAATCGGGTCTTTTTTCATGCTCTTTACCATTTCCTGGTTTACAACTTTTGCAGAAGATACGCCGATGAAAACGTCTGAACCCTTTATCGCATCAGCAAGAGTGCCTTTACGGTTTTCCTTGTTGGTAATCTGAGCCAGCTCTTCTTTAGCCCAGTTCATGCCTGCGGTCCTACCTCTGTAAATTATTCCGCTGCGGTCGCACATCAGTATATCGCCGGCGCCTGCTTTTAAAAAAATCTTTGCTATGGCGGTGCCCGCAGCGCCGGAGCCGTTTATCACCACAACTATATTCTTTAAGTCCTTTTTGACAATTTTCAGGGCATTTATAAGGCCAGCCAGAGCGATTATTGCGGTGCCGTGCTGGTCATCGTGGAAAACAGGTATGGACAGTTTTTGTTTCAGGCGATTCTCCACCTCAAAGCAGGCAGGTGCTGCTATATCCTCAAGATTAATACCTCCGAACACCGGTGAAAGGAGGGTCACTGTTTCAACGATTTTATCCACATCGGTAGTGTCTACGCAAATCGGGAAAGCATCTATGCCCGCAAAGCACTTGAAAAGAATCGATTTGCCTTCCATAACCGGAAGGGCTGCGTGGGCTCCGATATTTCCCAGCCCCAAAACTGCTGTGCCGTCTGATACGACTGCAACCATATTTCCTTTTACGGTGTAATCGTATACCTTTTCTCTGTCAGCGTGAATCTCTTTGCACGGTTCCGCAACACCAGGAGTATACGCAAGACTCAAACTTTCCTTGTCTTTAACCGGGACTTTGCTTATTACTTCCAGCTTACCTTTGTTTTCTCTGTGAAGTTTTAAAGCATCCTCTCTTAATGCCATGAAAATTCCTCCTTTTTACTTTTGCCTGTATTTTTCTCTCCCTGAAGTATAAAGGTTGTTTCCTTCTGCGTCAATTATGACTGTGAGCGGAAAGTCTTCCACTCTCAACCTGTATATTGCTTCTGGCCCCAGGTCAGGAAAGGCCAGAACTTCTGCTTCTTTAATGGAATCGGCAAGAAGTGCTCCGGCTCCGCCTATGGCGGCGAAGTACACGGCGCTGTATTTTATTATTGCATCCACAACCGCCTGCGAGCGCAGGCCTTTGCCGATCATGCCCTTCAGGCCTGATTGCAGCAGGAGTGGGGTATACGGGTCCATGCGGCCGCTTGTGGTGGGGCCTGCAGAACCGATTACGGTGCCGGGTTTGGCCGGGCATGGGCCGACATAGTATATTACCTGCCCTTTCAGGTCAAAGGGGAGTTCTTCGCCTCTTTGTATCATTTCAAACAGGCGCTTATGGGCAGCGTCACGGCCTGTGTATATTGTGCCGTTGAGTAGCACCCTGTCGCCGCATTTTAAATCCTTTACCGTGTCCATGGTTAAAGGTGTGGTAACTATTTTTGTCATTCGAATTACCCCCTGATCCTATATTTCTGCTTCCATATGCCTTGCCACATGGCACTGGATGTTTATGGCTACGGGAAGGCTTGCGATATGGGCAGGGAAAGTTTCTATGTGAACGGCAAGGGCTGTCGTGGTGCCTCCGAAGCCCTGGGGCCCTATCCCGAGCTTATTTATTTCCTCCAGCAGTTCCTTTTCGAGGTTGGCTACTTCCACCTGCGGGTGGTGCTGGCCTATGGGGCGGAGGAGTGCTTTTTTTGCTATAAGTGTTGCAACTTCAATTGTCCCTCCCACACCTACTCCCACAACTATTGGAGGGCAAGGGTTGGGTCCAGCTTTATCCACTGTTTCCAGCACAAATTTCTTTATGCCTTCCACTCCGTCCGCCGGCTTCAGCATGCAGAGTGCGCTCATGTTTTCACTGCCCCCGCCTTTGGGTGCGAGGATTATGTTGATTTTGTCCCCAGGAACTATTTCTGTGTGAATTATGGCGGGAGTGTTGTCTTTGGTGTTTTTTCTTGTCAAAAACGGATCGGTGACTATGGACTTGCGCAGGTAACCATTTACATAACCGCGCCTTACGCCTTCATTTATGGCATCGACGAGGCTTCCCCCGGTTATCCTTACATCCTGGCCGAGCTTCAGGAACACCACGGCAAAGCCGGTGTCCTGGCAGATGGGGATACTCCTGCTTTCAGCAATTTCCGCATTTCTTATTATGTCTTTTAAAATTTCTTGGCCGAGAGGGGAAGCCTCTTTCTTTAATGCCTCATCTAGGGCGCACCTGACATCACCGGGCAATTTTATGTTGGATTCGATGCAGAGCCTCTCGACTGTAGACGTGATTTCATTTACACTGATCTCTCTCACTCTGAACAATTCTCCTTTCATAAGTATTGTTAAAAAACTACATACTTGAACTTGTTTTAATAATATAAAAGGCTAAAATGCCTTAATTTTTTTAAAACAACCGCCCAGCTTAATCCTTTGCAATAACTCAGCGCCCCCACTATGAAATATAGTAGGGGCTTGTAAAAATTACTCGGGTATGGCCATGTCTGGGGTTCCGGCCTTGCTCTGCACTGCCTGTGGATAGTATCTTTCTACCATTTCTTTTACAATTGCCGCCTGTTTTGCCATGTCTCTGCCGTTTTGGGCGGTGGTCAGTTCTCCATGGGCTGATATGACTGAGTTGCCCGTCTTCAGGTGAATTGGGGCACCTATGCGCACCATTTCAGGGGCTTCATACACTCGAATGAATCCACCTGATCCTGGCGGGTTATCTGTGTGTACGTCAATGGGCACATCTACTGCGGCCCTTAATGCTGCAATCATGGGTAATGTAAGGTCCCTGACAGGGTTGATGGAATTTGCTCCCAGGTCCTGCATCAGTTTAAAGCTGGCGGGATTTCCGTGACCCACATGGGCTGAGCATTTGAAGTGCATGTTTTTCGGCAGTTCTCCGGCCTTGCGCATCTCATTTAATACCCAGAGCAAACCTTCGTCGTAAACAAGTACGCCTCTGCAGCCGACTTCTGCAATTCTCTTTACGTCTTCGACTGCCCTGACAACCTGTTCCATACCTCTGAGGCGGTAACCGATTCTCACGCCCTGCTGGCTGAGCCTTGTAGCACTGGTGTCGTAAGTAGCTCTCGGCCCGACTGACAGATTCAGCTCAACTCTGTAATGCTTTGCTATGGCCACATATTCCTTTAATTCTGCAAGGGTATGGCGGAAAGCTCCGTATGTCTCATCCACACGGTTGATGGTTATTCCGAGCTTTTCCGCTTCTTCCAGAAGCGCTTTCATGGCTTCAGCAGAGTTTATTGTGGGAACTTCAAGCCTGTAATCCGCACCATCAGGAAATTTTTTTGTGGAAGTGGGTAAACTGTACAGATCCCCTTCCGGCAAACCCAGCTTTTTCATGAATTCTCTTGTCTTTTCAAACATTAAAATTACTCCTTTCATAATAATATATTTTTTAATGCAGTTCAGAAATACCGTACCGGCGGGCAATTGAATTTAAGCTTTCAATTACGGTGGATTCAACCTGAATACCTACCTCCTTTGCTTTTGAAGTTAGATTGTATTCAATTTCACCCGGTAGAAAAACCTGGGTGTTATTAACTGCAGGCAAAGACTTTATTTTTTTGATTATCAAGTCTATGTTTGACTTAAACAGATTAACGTCGATAAAACTTGAGATATTTAAGGCGCAAAACATGTGACCTGTTTTAGAAGGGCCGCTCATATCGGTTACGTTCTTTACCTGCCCAGTCAGGCAGGAATCTGTCAGGACTCCACACAGAATATCGATAACCAGCGAAAGGCCAGAACCTTTTACCCCGCCGATTGGAAGAAGGCTGCCTTTTAAAGCCTTTTCCGGGTCTTCCGTATCATTTCCTTCAGAGTCCAGCGCCCATCCCAGAGGTATTTTTTCTTTTTTCAGCTGGGCAAACCTTATTTTGCCCCTGGCTACGACCGAGGTAGACATATCCAGCACTATGGGCTTTTCGTTTTCGGCTGGAATCGCAACTGAAAGAGGATTCGTCCCGAGAAGGGGTTTGGATGTCCCGTAGGGAGCTATGGCAGGAGAAGAATTTGTAAGGACAATACCTATCATGTCCTTTTCCAGCGCAAGCATTGAGTAGTATGAAGCTATTCCGAAATGATTAGACTGTCTTACCCCGACTAAACCCACTCCATAATTTTCAGCTAGGCTTATGGCCAGCCTCATGGCATTGTAACCGGCGACTTGCCCAAATCCGTTATCGGCATTGAGCAGGGCTGCTGCCTTCTGCCTTTTCTCGACCCTCATCCTGGCCTGGACGTTGATTGCCCCGGTCTCTAAGCGCTGCAGGTAAGTCGGTATTCTGACTATTCCGTGGGATTTTACGCCTCTTAATTCGGCGCACAGTAGCGATTCGGCGATTATTCTGGAGTTGTGCTGGCTCAGGCCTGCTTTTAAAAAAATGCTGGTACAGAAGTCTTGAATTCTGCTTACATTAATTGGTTGGCTGCTCACTTTATCACCTCCGGATTCACCTGCTGTTCTGATGTATTAGAGCCAGCAAAACTTATGCCAACCTTCACATTTTGAGGATTTTTCGGCCTGATTTCCCTGAAGCCTACAATGAGTAATTATTTTGCCTTTGTATTTAATGAGGCAGGTTGAAATAGGCATTTCATAATGAATTAAATAAATCATAATGAAATAATAATTGAAATGTTTTGGTTTTTATCCGGATGAGAATGAGAGTATACTCGCAAATGTATGCAAGAAAAATAAAAAATGCCCCGGGAAGATGCTAGATGTCTCCCGGGTTTTAAATTATTTGCAATTATATTCCGCTTTTAATCAATATGATTTTATAAAAAAGTCAGGCTGGCCCCCTAATTATAGAAATTATCCTCCCAAAAGATTCTGTTTTCATCAATTTACTCATGAATGCTTTGTGAAACTCCTCAGAGCTCATATATCCAAGGCTACCATGCTTCCTTTTACGGTTATAATACTCAATATACCTGGAGACCTCCGCATAGGCTTCCATAAAGCTCTGAAATTCATTCTGACAGCTTTAAGCCTTTTTTGGAGTTCTTCGAGGCGTTGTTTTTAAGCTTTAGGCAGAGGTTTCGGAGAGCCGTTTTTACGCATCTTTTTAATCCAGGTATAGATAGTATTCTCGGAGATTTGCTGACGCATGGCCACCAGGGCTACGTTAACCGACTTCCTGGCATTCGGCTAAGATTTGTTCTTTGAATTCTTCGATGTATTGTCTCACTGAACCCTCTGGCTCCAAAGCAACATGGTTGCGAGGTTCCATGTCAAGGTCGGCCCTGAAGTGTATATTATTACGATTAGGGGCCGGATGTGCTATAATAATATCAAAAGTACAGCGGCGGGAAAGGACTGGTAGGGGTGCGGGATTTTATTGTCAAAAAGGTCTTTAACAACAACGTGATCCTTGCAGAGGAAGTAAAGAGCGGCCAGGAAGCGGTGCTGGTGGGAAGGGGCCTGGGGTATAACGCCAGGGCGGGGGAGCGTGTGCCCGGTGAAAAAATAGAAAAACAATTCTATTTTTTCGATGAAAGTCAGTTTAAACAGTATAAGAGCCTAATTGACCACATTGACACGAACATAATAGGACTTACCGAAGAAATCCTGGCAATGGTCTCCCGCGAATTACAGGAACCTTTAAACGAACACATACATGTGGCGCTGGCGGATCATATAAATTTTACTCTGGAGCGCCTGGCCGGCGGTCTTGAGATAACCAATCCCTTTCTGGAAGAAATAAAAGCCCTTTATCCTGTAGATTACGAACTGGCATGTAGAGCCGCCGCCATGATAGAAGAAAAGACAGGGGTCGCCATCCCCGACGGTGAAAAAGGTTTTATAGCCATGCACCTCCATGCGGCCAGAGCCGACAGGGAGGTATCCAGGACCGTAAAATATACTTCTATGATAAACAGAATGGTGGAAATTATTGAGAGAGAACTGGGTGTCAGGCTTGACAGAGAGGGAACCAACTATGCCAGGCTCCTGGTGCACCTGAGGTTCGCCCTTGACCGCATAGACAGGAATGTACCCATAAAAAATCCCCTGCAGTCCCGAATAAAAAAGGAATTTAAAGACAGTTATGAGATAGCCGAGAAAGTGGGAGCCTTTATCCGGGAGAGGCTGGGCAAAGCGCCTCCGCGGGATGAACTCGGTTACCTGGCACTGCACATCCAGAGGATAAAAATATCCGACGGTGTCCAGACAAAGTCCCTGATTTAAGAATCGCATCATATTCAGATTTTTTAATTAAGTGATTAATCAGTAACAAAAAAACTAAAATGGTGCATTTTATGCATTGGTGGATAAAAACGATACAAATCATTTCAGAGCCATTACAATCTATGAGAAAATCGTTGAAAAAAAAGTCGCTGTGTACTTCCATTCCCGGAGTAATAGAGAACATGGGACATTTTACCATCTTATGTTGAATACATGAGCCGATTTAAATTGCAGAGGGTGAAAAATGCAAGGCTCGCGGCCTTGAACGAAATGATGAATTATTTTGTCTGAGTGATTGCGGAGGGGTTGTTTTTATCTTGCGGAAATGATATAATAAAATCAAAATAAATCAAATTTCATTTTTTACCGAAAAACCGGCGTGTTACTGTTTTGGGCAGGCATGAGCTGGGAAAGGTGTTATTTGCCTTTCTCAGCTCTTTTGTTTTTACTGCTGATGCCTTCAGGAAAAAACATACCGCAGGGAGGTGATAAATAAAAGGGTTTTATCAAAAAAAGGAGGTGGCGAAAATCTATTTAAAACCGGTGTTCTGAGCTGAATGAAGTTGATTCCATGCCAGTGTTGACTTCCTGATAAGAATGCTTGTCCGGGCATTTCCCCGAATATCCCAAGATATTTATCTAGGAACATCACGAAAAGTCCAAGACCCAATTTTAAATGTCAGCTCTTATGCAGCCCTTTTGATAACATCTATATTCAGTTATCAAGGTCCATGTATAACTGGAAATTTAATAAGTTTAATTTACAAAATATATTTTATAGAGGAGGGAGTAAAATGAAAAATGCACTGGGCAACTTGCAGAAACTTGGCAAAGCTTTAATGATGCCTGTTGCCGTATTGCCTGCAGCCGCTCTGCTGCTGAGGCTCGGTGCCCCCGATGTGTTTAACGTGCCGGTTATAATGGCCGCCGGCGGTGCCATATTTGACAACCTGCCGCTGATATTCGCCCTGGGTGTATCCATGGGCCTTGCCGGCGGGGCAGGAGCCGCGGCTTTGGCTGGCGGTGTGGGCTACTATGTTTTGACCAAAGTGGCTGTCACCATGAACAAGGACATTAATATGGGGGTTCTTGGAGGAATCATCGCGGGAATTGTAGCTGCGTCTTTATACAATAAATACAAGGATACCAAGCTGCCGGACTATTTGGGATTTTTTGGCGGCCGCCGGTTCGTCCCCATTATAACGTCTGTAGCGGCCCTCATCCTCGGCATTGTATTCGGATTTGTATGGCCCCCCATACAAAAGGTCATTTACGCCGCCGGTGAATGGGCCATAGGGGCAGGGGCCCTTGGAGTGGCCGTTTACGGGTTTTTAAACAGGCTGCTCATCCCCTTCGGCCTGCATCATGTGATAAACAGCCTGGTATGGTTTGTATTCGGCGAGTTTACCAACAGTGCGGGAAAGGTAGTGACCGGTGATTTGAACCGGTTCTTTGCGGGGGATCCCAGTGCCGGAATCTTCATGACGGGGTTTTTCCCGATAATGATGTTCGGTCTGCCTGCGGCCTGTATCGCAATGCTGCATGAGGCAAAAGAATCCCAGCGAAGGGCGGTCAGCGGTGTTCTCATCAGCGCAGCGCTCACATCATTCCTGACGGGTATCACCGAGCCCATAGAGTTTGCCTTCATGTTCCTTGCGCCGGTGCTCTACCTCATTCACGCCCTTCTGACCGGCACGGCCCTGGCCATCACCTATATACTGGGTATAAGGGACGGCTTTGGGTTTTCGGCGGGCCTTATCGACTATGTCATTAACTTCGGCCTTGCGGAAAAACCCGTTTTCCTGCTGGTCATCGGCATTTTCTACGGCGTCGTATATTACGGCTTATTCAGGTACTTCATCAGGAAATTCGACCTTCCAACTCCCGGGCGCATAGAGGGAGAAGCCACCGGCGAAACCGTCAGGGAAATAAAGATAAGCGACAGGGCCTCTCAGATTTTGGCCGGCCTGGGCGGCAGGGAAAACATAAAGGCCATCGACGCGTGCATCACCAGAATCAGACTCTCGGTGGAGGACGAATCTCTTGTCGACGAGTCGGCGCTGAAACAGGCCGGAGCCACCGGCGTGATGAAGCTCGGCGGAGGAAACCTGCAGGTGGTGGTGGGCACGGAAGCAGAATTGATTGTGGAAGAAATGAAAAAGGTGTTGTAAAATATAAAAAGGTACGGTTGATTTCTCACCATTTTTAGGAAAAAATACACTTTTGCGAAGCACATTTTTCAATTCGAGGAGGATTTGCTGGTGTTTTTCGGCATATTTGGCAACAATAACAACAACAATTATACCATAATCAGGGCTCCGATGAGCGGAAGAATCGTAAATCTTGCAGAACTGCCGGATGAAGTCTTCGCCCAGAAAATGGTAGGAGACGGCATAGCCATAGACCCGTCGGAGGGGGCGGTGGTGGCCCCCTTCGACGGCGCGGTAAAGCAGGTGGTTTCCAGCGGGCACGCAATGGTGCTGGAGTCTGAGGAGGGTCTGCCCGTGCTCATACACATAGGGCTCGATACGGTAAACCTCAAAGGAGAGGGCTTTGAAATTCTGGTCAGAGAAGGGCAAACCGTGAAAACGGGCGATCTCCTTGTAAAATTCGATCTTGGCGTAATTACGCGGAATTTTTCACCTTTAAGCCCTGTGGTATTGCCGGAAGGGGAAAAGGTGAAAGGCATAGAATTTACCGCAGAAAAGCAGGTGGTCAGAGGTCGGGATGTGCTGATGAAGGTGCTTTTAAAATAACCTTGTCGAGCAAGGGGGATTTTATTGAAGAGGATATTCGAACTTGGGTATAATGAAATTCTTAGCATTAAAAAGCCCGAGCTTCTTGAAATAATAAAAAACTCCGAAGGCAGGACCGTCATGGCGGAGGCGGTCATCGCCGTCCCGCCCCTTATCTACGGTGTCAGCGACCTTGAACTGGCGGCCGCTTTCGGGGCGGATATGGTTACCATGAACATGTTCGATTTCAACGCTCCTTTTATTTTCGGCGTCGATGACAAAGATCTTGACCTTACTGTGGGGCCGGGTGCGCTTGATGAAATAAAGAGAAGGATGGAGAAAAATCGCGAGGATGCTGATTATATAAAAGGCGTGAAGAAAATGGTGGGGAGATTTCTGGGGGTAAACCTGGAGCCGGTGCCGGATGGCGTAAAATACCCCGAAGGAAGACAACTGAATGAGGCCAATCTCAAGAAAGCCCGGGCCCAGGGGTTTGACTATATTGTTATCACTGGAAATCCCAAAACCGGTGTCACCGCCGGGACCGTGCTGGAAGGAATTGAAACGGCTGCACGAATCCTGGGCGATACAACTGTGATTATCGCCGGAAAAATGCACGGGGCGGGTGGCGAAAATATTTATAAGCCGGATATCCTTAAAGACTTCGTAAAGGCGGGTGCCGATGCGGTGCTGATTCCCGCCCCGGGCACGGTGCCGGGCATAGACCTGGAGCTGGCGAAAAGGCAGATAGATGTGATACATGAGGCGGGGGCTCTGGCGCTGACGGCCATCGGTACCTCCCAGGAAGGCGCGGGAGAGAGGGTGATTGAACAACTGGCCTTGATGTCTAAGATGGCCGGAGCCGACATCCAGCACATCGGGGACGCAGGATATGCGGGTATAGCCTTCCCCGAAAATATCATGGCGCTGTCCATAGCCGTTCGGGGCAAGCGGCACACCTACCGCAGGATGGCTTACTCCATGAGAAAATAGATTTTTGGTTAAAAAAGACGGGAATCGCGACCCGTCTTTTTTTTAACCGAGAACACCGCATGGAGCAGTGGTTACGCTGGCTCTTTTCGATAGTATGTGATTTGGCTGACTTCGTAAAGATGATGTTATATGGTGGCTAAAATCGCCGGAAAGCTGTGCCGTTGCTGCTCTTGAGTTTTTAGAACGAGCGAAATGGAGGCGGAAGGTACGAGCGCTGTGACTGGCCCCTGAGGCAGGAGGCCGAATTGCCTGCGAACCTCCACGAAGGGCAGGGCTAAACTTTAGAGCGGCAGAGAGCTGCGGTGTAGGGCCACCTCCGGCAGGGAAGTTACTTTACTTTACGGAGTATTCAAATTTAGCCTGGGAATTTATGTGGAAAAAGTCGGCGAAGCCTATGTCCAGAGGATTTTTGGGGATGGATCTTATGTTTATCTTGTTTTTAATGAGCTCTGTGAGGACACCTGCGTAGGATATATCGCCCTGCAGGATGGCTCCACAAATTATGCCGTCTTTGTGCACGATTTTTTTATACACATTTTCATACTCCAGTATGTCTATATCGTAGGAATCATCGGGGGGATTGGGGTTGCCTAGGGATACCGTAGGCACTCCGAAGAAGTTCATGGAATTTTTAAGGCCGAAATCATCGTCAAGGATCTTATCGAATCCTGCCAGGTTATATGCCGCCGTAATGCCCTGTTTTACAGCCAGAGGCCAGACTCCGGCCCTTCCCAGCACATCTCCTGCAGCGTAGATGCTATCATCTGAGGTTTTACACCGGTTATCCACCAGGATGCCCCGCTCCACCTTTATAGTGCCGCAATTTTTTATTAAATCGATGTTGGGCCTGACCCCGGCGGCTACCACGGCCATATCCCCGTTTATCACTTTTCCGTCGCTCAACTTTATCCCTTTAAAACTGCCGTCATAATCCAGGATAGCTTCCGATGCCGTGGCTCCGGTAAAAATTTCGGCACCTTTTTTTCTCATGATATCCGTGTAGATCCCGGCCGCCCGAGCGTCAAGCTGCAAAGACAGTATGGTGTCCGCCATTTCCACCACGGTCACCTTAAGCCCCCGGTCCATCAACTCCGATGCCACATCTATACCTATCAGACCTCCGCCGATGATGACTGCAGATTCGGAACTTGAAGCCTTACTGTCTATGTTCACGGCATCATCCAGGTTTCTCAGGGTATACACAAATTTTGCCTCCCTGAGATTCTTGATGGGGGGAATGGAAGCCGAAGAGCCGGAAGCGATGATGAGCCCGTCGTACGGCAGAACGGTGCCGTCATCTAAAGTAACGGTCTTTGATTTTTCATTTACCGCCAGCACGCTCTTATTTTTGATCCAATCTATTTTGTTTTTCTCAAAGAAATCCCCCTCAATGAAAGACAGGCCGTCCAGACTTCTCTTTTTACCTATATAAAGGTGCAGCATGCACCGGGAGTAGATGCGGTCGTCCCTGGAAATTATTATAATATCCGATGAATCATCAAGTTTCCTCAAAGTTTTTGCCGCATTGATTCCGGCGGCGCTGGCGCCTATTACTACATATCTCATCATTCAGTCACCTCCACCAGGTAGATGGCCCCTGTGGGGCATTCTTCCACACATCGGGGGATATCACGGCCGGAGCACATATCGCATTTCATGATGATCTTGAGGTTTTTACGGTCAGGCTTTAATACACCGTAGGGGCAGGACATTATACACATAAAACAGGAGGCGCACCTTTTGTCATCATAATTCACCAGGCCTGTGCTCTCATCCTTGGTCATAGCGCCGCTCATACAGGTGATGGTGCATTCGGCCTCGGTGCAGTGGCGGCAGATAATGGGTACGGGGTTTCCGGCCGCATCCAGCTCCAGATGGTTCCGGCTCTCATTTTCGATGTCTTCCAGATCCAGGTCGTAAATGGATTTGCCCTTCTGGTTGTGCTCGCACATGCAGGCGAGCACACAGCCCATGCAGCCCGTGCATTTGTCCTTTTCTATCATAATCCTCTTCACGGTTTTACACCTCCCCGGAAGTAACTAAACCGAGAGCTTTCCGGCGAGATTCTATTATTTCCTCAAGCCTGTCGGCGGCCTTCTGGATATCATCTTCCAGGATAAGCTGACCTCCTGTTATGTCGGGAAGGTCCCGAGTCAGGATCTTCGTCACAAGTTTGCTGCCTGTGATATACGGTGGTTTTGCAAGGTGCAGCGGAAGCCCCAGGGCAAGACCGAAGGCTCCGTCGGCCAGGGCCTGTTCTTCCAGCCACTGAGGTGCGGAGAGCACCAGCGGGAGTTGCGGTAAATCGATGTCCAGTTGCGCTGCAAGCTCTGTGGCCACTATCTCCAGCCTTCCTATGGCAAGGCAGGGCCCGAAGTTCAGCACCGGCGGTATATTCAGGCTGCGGCAGACCTCCCGCAGGCTGTCTCCTGCCAGTTCCGCCGCCTCCGGCGACATGAGCCCTACATTTTCCAGGCCTCCGCTGGAGCACCCTGCCGAAAGCACCAGTATGTCGCGCTTGATGAGCTCTCTGGTGAGGCCTACGGTAAATACATCGTGACCTCCGGAAACCAGACTTGAACACCCCACCATGCCGGCCACGCCTTTTATCCTGCCCCGGACGATGAGGTCGATCAATGGCTTCCAGGAACCTCCCAGGAATTCTTTTAGAGACACCTCGCTTATTCCGGTGATGGAGTCATCATCTCCGTGGTTTTCGGGGAAACGAAGATTTACCCTGTCCCTGCGCCGGGAATAACTTTTCACCGCTTCTTCGATGATGCGCAGAGAAATGTCTTCCTTTTCGTCGTAGGAGTAGCGTATATAATCGGCACAGGCCTTTTTTGATACGTCGTCTATACATATCATCCTGACATTTAACTTATCGGCTATGGGTTCAAGGCCCGGCAAGGTGCAGTTGAATTCGGAAACTACCAGATCGATGCCGCCGGTTGCCAGCAGAGCTTCGCTGGTAAAGTTGTTTCCGGCGTGGCCCGAAAAAACTTCACTGTAATGCTCGCCCCGAAGCTGAAGATCTTGACCCACACATGTACAGCCTATGATCCTGAAGCCCTTTGCTCCGACCCTTCTTGCCTTTTGCTTTATTTCCGGTTCTATCAAACGGTCCTCCAGGTCCATAATCAGCGATTGTTGATGCCCCGTTACCATTATGTTTATGTAATCGGGGTCCACCACTTTAAAACCTACCTTTGCCGGCCTGATCCTGGGTTCGCCAAGCATGACGTCGTTTAAAAGATTTGTTAAGGTAAGGCCGTAAAGTCCTGTGACAATTCCGAGGGAAAGGGCGTTCATCAGCATGTCTACAGGGTCGCTGCTTAAATTTGTGGATGTCTTGACCACGGCATCGAAAACCTCGGATTTTGCACCGCCGGGGAGGATGTTTAACTTTTCCCAGGTCTTATAGCGCGGTGTGTAAGCCATATTTTTCACAAGTTCCATTTTAGAAAACCTTGGCCTGTAGAGATCATCCAGCACTTTCCGGGCTATGATGGCGGCCTTTTTGTGGTTGTCGGTTTCCTCTATCCCGAATTTTTCCGCCAGGCGGTTCAGTGTCTTTTCGCCTTTTATCTTTCCACCTTTTTCCCCGACGGCCTTGAGATTCCATGCGGCGTTTTCCACCACGTGGATGTAGCAGCCGGCACCGGCGGCCACGGCTCTCAAGAAATTTCGGGCCACAATAGTATCCGCATCGGCGCCGCATACACCCCTGGGAGCATCGGGCGTCACCCGGCAGGGGCCGTTGGCGCAGAGCCTGCAGCAAACCCCCTGCAGCCCGAAGCCGCATTTTATTTTTTGCTTTTCCATCCTGTGATGGGAGGTCTCCACCTCCAATCCCGCTATGAATTTTTCCAGGACCTTGTCGGCGGACTTACAGGTCGCCGAACTGGTGTTGATGGACATTTTAAAACCCCCTTAAAATGTATACTAAAATGGTATAGATTTGTATAAAAAAATTTACAAATCATATAGATGGCCAGTAAATTTGAAGATATGAAGATAAGGCCGACTTCTCCTCACATTTAAGCTCGGGCCTCTTAAACGGTAAAAAAGAAATCTCAATTCTGATTTCCGGTATCTGAGATGACTATATCTTTGAAGTTTATGGATCCAAGTTCCGTCACCAGGATCTGCTGTATCTTTCTCAGGGCGTTGTGAACATTGCATCTGGATGCCCTTTTTAGATTGCACTTTTCTGGGTCGTAAAGGCACCTGTTGATGTATATGGGGCCGTCTACCGCTTCTATGACATCTTTAAGAGTGATGTCTTCAGGCAGCTTTTTCAGGGTGTAGCCGCCGCCGACACCCAGGATGGATTCGATGATTCCGGCGGCTTTGAGTTTCCTTAAAAGCTTTAGCAAAAACCGCATGGGTATGTTTTCCTCTTCGGCAATCTTGGCGGCGGTAATCTTATTGCCATAACCCATCTTGGAAAGATAAGCCACTACCCTTAAAGCGTAATCTGCTTCCTGTGTTATCTTCATTATGTTCTCCTATCTGACAAATATATACTAAATGAGTATACATTTATTATAACTGTCCGAAAATAAAATGTCAATGCGTCGGAAGAAAATCTGTTATTCGTCTGTGATATTGTCAGGGTGAAATCTTTCTGTAAAAATGTCAGTATGAGTAGGGAGAGAGTAACCTTGTCACAGACGGAACTTAAAAGGGTATTAGTGTTGCA